>CALAEG010000242.1 GCA_937890965.1 uncultured Caulobacteraceae bacterium
ACGCCGCCACCAACATCCCCTATGCCGGCATCGCCGCCCAGGAGGACGCGCAGAAACGCGCCGCCGATCAGGCCGCCGACCGCATTCGCACCGACCTCGGCATCTATTTCACCACCCAGGCGCGGAACTAGGCGCGCGGGAGCCCTGCTGGTGATCCTCAGCCGCCGCCCCGACATCGAACGCTTTCTAGACCAGCCGACCAAGGGCGTGCGCGCGGCGCTGATCCATGGCCGAGACCGGGGCCAGGTGCATGAGCGGGCGGATCGGCTGGCGGCCGTGGCGACCGCGCGCCCGGACGACCCGTTCGACGTGGCGCGGCTGGCCGAGGCCGATATCGACCGCGACGCCTCGGTGCTCGACAGCGAGCTCTCGGCCCAGTCGCTCGGCGGCGGCCGGCGGCTGGTGCGGCTGAAGCTGACCGACGGACGGGCGCCGATCGAACGCGCGGCGGCCGAGGCGCTGAAGACCCATGCCGAGGGCGGTTTCAATCCGGACGCCTTTTTCCTGATCGAGGCCGGCGAACTTGGACGCGACTCCGCCCTTCGCCGCGCCGCGGAGAAGGCGGACGGCGCGGCGGCCATCGTCTGCTACGAGGACGAGCCCGGCGATGTGGCCAGGCTCATTCGCGAAAGCTTGGCCCGCGACAAGATCAGCCTGACCAATGACGCGCTGGACCTAGTGGTCTCGCGCTTGCCGCACGAACGCGGCGTGGCGCGCCAGGAGATCGAACGACTAGCCCTTTACATCGGTCCGGGCGCGGGGACCACGGTGGGCGCCGAAGCGCTGACGGACTTTCTCGGCGTCGAGCCCGAGGCCTCGCTGGCCGAGGCCGCGCAGGACGCCTTCGGCGGCAAGCTGGCCCAGGCCCAGGCGGGTTTGCGCCGCGCCGCCGCCGAGGGCGAGGCGGGCCCAGCGGCCGTGCGGGCGCTGAGCGGCCACGCCGCACGTATCCGCCGCACGCTCACCGCCGCCCAGGCCGGCGCGGACCTGGGCGCGGCGGCCAAGGCGGCGGGGGTCTTCTGGCGCAACGAGCGGGAGTTCCTCAGGCAGGCGCGCGCCTGGACCCTGGCGCAGCTCGACCGGCTGCAGCCCGATCTGCTCGAGGCCGACCGCGTCTGCAAACAGACCGGCTCCCCCGACCGCCTGATCGCCGAGCGCCTGGCCATGACCATAGCCGGCCGGGCAAGGCGGCTGGGGCTGTAAGACCTCTCCCTGTCTGTGCGAGAGGCCTTTTAGGCGCGACCTTTCCTTGGTGTGATGGTGGTTCAAGCCTACGATCGTGCGGCATTGAGAG
>CALAEG010000243.1 GCA_937890965.1 uncultured Caulobacteraceae bacterium
ATCACCGCGCCGGCAAGCCGCGACCCGGCCATGATCGCCCGGCTGCGCACCGTCGCCGGCCGCGCGCTTAGCTGAACCGGAGACTTAGAACCGCATGGACCTGAAGGCCGCCATCCGCACCATTCCCGACTACCCCATCGCCGGGATCATGTTCCGCGACATCACCACCCTTCTGGGCGACGCCAAGGCCTTCCGGCAATGCGTCGACGCGCTGGTGGCGCCCTTCGCCGACCAGAAGATCGACAAGGTGGCGGGCATCGAGGCGCGCGGCTTCATCCTGGGCGGGGCGGTGGCGCATCAGCTGTCGGCCGGCTTCATCCCGCTGCGCAAAAAGGGCAAGCTGCCGCACAAGACCATCGCGGTGGAATACGCCCTGGAATACGGCGTCGATTCGCTGGAGATGCACCTGGACGGCTGCGGCGCCGGCGAGCGGGTGCTGCTGATCGACGACCTGATCGCCACCGGCGGCACGGCCGTGGCGGCCTTGCAGCTGCTGCGCCAGGCGGGCGCCGAGGTGCCAGCGGCGGCCTTCGTGGTCGACCTGCCGGATCTGGGCGGCGCGGACAAGCTGCGGGCGCTGAACATCGACGTCTCGACCCTGGTCAGTTTCGGCGGCCACTGAACTCGCCATGCTGATCGAGGGTCGCCCGACGCGAACGATCTGGCCCGCCGCCGACGGGTCCGGCGACGTCGAAATCCTCGACCAGACCCGGCTGCCGCACGCGGTTGCGGTGGTGCGTCTCGCCAGCCTGGCCGACGCCGCCAAGGCCATCAGCGTCATGCAAGTGCGCGGCGCGCCGCTGATTGGTGCGACGGCGGCCTACGGCGTCTGCCTCGCCCTGCGCGAAGACGCCTCCGACGCCAACCTCGATTCAGCCCTCAAAACCCTGCTCGCCACCCGCCCGACGGCGGTCAACCTGGCCTGGGCGCTGGCTGAAATGGACCGGGCGGTGCGCCCCCTGGCGCCGGCCGACCGTTATGGCGCGGCCCGCGCGCGGGCCGGGGAGATCTGCGACGAGGATGTCGAGGCCTGCCGGCGGATCGGCGATCACGGACTGGACCTGATCCGCAAGATCGTCCCCCGGCGCGCCGATGGGGTGGTCAAGATCCTCACCCACTGTAACGCTGGCTGGCTGGCGGCGGTGGACTGGGGCACGGCGCTTGCGCCCATCTATGCCGCCCAAGCCGCCGGTATCGACATCCATGTCTGGGTCGACGAGACCCGGCCGCGCAACCAGGGGGCCGCGCTCACCGCCTTCGAGCTCGGCCAGCAGGGCGTCTCCCACGCCATCATCGCCGACAATACCGGCGGCCATCTGATGCAGCACGAAGAGGTCGATCTGGTCATCGTCGGCTCGGACCGCACTACGCGCGAGGGCGACGTGGCCAACAAGATCGGCACCTATCTGAAAGCTCTGGCCGCCCACGACAACGGCGTGCCTTTTGTCGTCGCCTTGCCCGGCTCGACCATCGACTGGGCGCTGCGCGACGGGGTGCGCGATATTCCGATTGAGGAACGCGCCGCCAGCGAACTCGCGACCATCTCCGGCCGAATGGGGGACGGGTCGGTGGTCAGTATCGATATCTACCCAGCCGGCAGCCCCGCGCTCAACATCGCCTTCGACGTGACGCCGGCGCGGCTGGTCAGCAGCCTGATCACCGAGCGCGGCGTCTGCGCCGCCAGTGAGGCCGGGCTTTTGTCGCTGTATCCGGAGCGCCGCGCGCCATGATCGACGAACAGGAGCTGCGATCGCAGATCATCGATTTCGCCCGCATGCTCGAGCCCTCGGGCCTGAGCGTCAATCGCTCCGGCAACATATCGGCGCGCTGGAAGGACGGCTTCCTGATCACGCCGACCGGCATGGTCTATGAGCAGCTCGAATTCGCCGACGTGGTCTTTGTCGCGATGGATGGCGCGCTCGGCCCCGGCCAGCGCTCGCCCTCAAGCGAATGGCGCTTCCATCAGGCGGCTTATCGCGACCGGCCGGAGATCGGCTCGGTGGTGCATTGCCACTCGACCCACGCCACGGCGCTGGCCTGTACCGGCCGGCCGATTCCGGCCTTCCACTACATGGTCGCCGTGGCCGGCGGCGACTCCATCGCCTGCGCGCCCTACGCGACCTTCGGCGGCGAAGACCTGGCGCGCAAGGTCGCGGCGGCCCTGTCAGGCGGCCGGCGCGCCTGCCTGCTGGCCAACCACGGCCAGGTCGCCTGCGGCGCCGATCTCGACGCTGCCTTCGCGCTGGCCAAGGACGTCGAGGAACTGGCCCGCCAGTACATCATCGCCCTGCAGATCGGCGGGGTGACTCTGCTCGATTCGGCCGAAATGAGCCGCGTGCTCGACGCCTTCACCCACTATGGGCGTCAGGACGAGGCGCTCGACTGACGGTCCGGCGCCGTTCGCCTTCGGAACGTCTGCTGCTAGACTGACGTTCGTTCACCAGTTGAGGGAAGACCGTCGATGCCGACCAAACGCTCATCGCTCCTGCTCTTGCTGGCGGCGGTCCTGACGGCCGGCCAGGTCCATGCCGCGGCCGATCCTGGCGCCGGCAAGATCGAGGCCTTCGACGCCGCCTTGCTGGACGCGATGAAGGCGGGGCCTGGCGTCGGCACGGCGGAGCGCTATCGCAGGCTGGCGCCGGTGGTCGAGCGCACCTTCAACCTGCCGGTCATGACCCAGTTCGCCGTCGGTCCGGCCTGGAGCAGCTTTACGCCGGCCCAGCAGCAGGCGGCGATCACGGCCTTCACCAAGCTGACCACCGCCAGCTATGCGCACAATTTCAACGCCTATGGCGGCGAGCGATTCGAACTCGACCCGAACGTGGTCACCCGCGGGCCGGACAAGATCGTCAACACCCACCTGATCCGCCCGCACGACGCGCCGGTCGCCCTGACCTACCGCATGCGCGCGGCCGGCGATGGCTGGAAGGTGATCGACATCTATTATGGCGCGATCAGCCAGCTGACGACGCGGCGCTCGGACTTCGCCGCCTCGATCGCGTCCGGCGGCGCCCCGGCCCTGATCGCCCACCTGACTTCGCTGATCGACAAGCTGATGAACTGAGCGCGCCGGACGGCCGCCTTACGGGGCGGTGAGCCAGTCCACCGTCCAACGGCCGCGGCCGTCGCCTAGCCGCGTGCTCAGGTCTTGGCACAGGGCCGAAAGCTTCTCGTCCAGCCGCCACGGCGCGTTGCAGACCATGATACCGCCGCCCGCCAGCGTGAGGCCGTCCTGGGCGTAGGGCAGGAACTCCACCCGCAGCGCCTTTGGAAAGCCCGCCGAGACAGCCGCCAGCGACAGGGTCTCGCCGATCTGGCCGTCCTTGATTGGATACCAGGCGAAAAAGATCCCGCTCGGCCATTTGCCCAAGCCGTTCGCCATGGCTCGCGCCAAGGTCTGCGCCTCGTCCTTCTCTTCGAACGGCGGGTCGATGAAGACCAGGCCGCGTCGCTCCGGCGGCGGGGTAAAGGCGCCGATCGCCTCATAGCCGTCCCGGTGATGCACCGCGATGCGTGGGTCGCCCCGGTAGCGCGTCTTCAGTTGCTCGAAATCAGCGGGATGCAGTTCGCAGGCGATCAGCCGGTCCTGTTCGCGCAAAAACCGCCGGATGATTTCCGGTGAGCCCGGATAGGTCGCCAGGTCGGCCGGGTTCATCGCGCTGAGCAGTTCGACATAGGGGCGGGCCGACGCCAGGTCCGCGCCGAATATCTTTGCGGCGCCCAGTTCGTACTCCTTGGTCTTCTGCGCCGGCTCCGATGTCAGATCATAGACGCCGATGCCCGCATGGGTATCCAGCACCGCGAAGGGCTGGGGTTTGCCCAGCAGATGCTCGAGCACGAAAATCAGCGTCGCGTGTTTGAAGACCTCGGTGTGGTTGCCGGCATGAAAGGCGTGCCGATAGTTCATGGCGTGCGGAGACTTTCGATCGGCCGGGCCAAAGCGCTGGTGGCTCTCAGCCTAGCAGCCGGCGGAAGCGGTGATCGACAGGTTTCGCCGGCCTCGAGCCAAGGCCGTCGCCGCGCTGTCAGGCCTCGTAGTTCAGCTTCGGGTACCAGTCCGCGCCGCGGCCTTCCGGCGTGGTGTCCAGCACCATCCACAAGGGCGCCGGGTCGGGGGCGCCGCGCTGGTCCTGGCCCGGGTCGGCGGCGGTCATCTCGTCCGACCAGAAATGGCGGACCGTTCCGTCGCGGCGCGTGAAGACGTTGATCCCCCCGTTCTCCGCCCCGCTGGGCTCGACGGCGAAATAGTCGCGGGAATAGGCCCCGTTGAGGTCGCTGTAGAGGCGCAAGGCCTTCCAGCCGCGCTCGCGCTTCCAGGCCATCAGCTTGTCGATCGGCGAGCGGGCGATCACCACCAGCGAGGCGCGCTGGTCGATGTCGTCGGCATTGCCCTCCCAGGCGTCGAGCAGGTTGGTGCACATCGGACAGGGCCGCTCACGCTGGGGCCCGAACATGTACCTGTAGGCGACCAGGGTCTGCTTGTCGCCGAACAGCCCGGCCAGGTCGGTCTCGCGCCCGTCCTCGCCCTGGAAGCGGTAGTCGCCGGTGACCGCGCCGCCGGGCGGCAGCGCGCGGCGCTGGGCGGCGACGCGCTCGAGATGCCGGCGCAGTTCGATCTCCTCGGCCAGCAATGCCGTGCGGGCGGCGCGGTATTCGGCGCTCTCATTGGGCATGCGCACCGGATTGTCACGGGCTAGTTCGCCGGCGGGGATCAGGGTTTCGGTCGTGGCGTTCATCAGGGGGTCCTTTTTACTGACATAGTCGGTGAGGATCAGGCCGGCGCATTCTCGCGAAACGTCTGCATCTGCGCTTCCATGGCGCGGCCAAAGGCCGGGCGGGCTTCGCAGCGCGCGCGATAGGCGTCGAGATTGGCGAAAGGGGCCAGGGCGCCGCTATTGACCAGTTCGCGCAGCACCGTTGTCATGATCAGGTCGCCAGCGGTGAAGCGGCCCTCCAGATAGTCCTTGTCGCCCAGCCAGGCGCTGAGCCCCGCCAGCCGTTGGTTCAGCAGCGCCTCGGCCGGAGCGCGCTGGGCCTGCGCCCAGGCTTCGCCGGCATGAAATTCGGCGACCTGGATGAAGTTCTGCGCGAAGGGCTCGATCGAGTTCAACGCCGCGATCACCCAGCTGGTCGCCCGCGCGCGGCCCGCCTCGTCGCGCGGCGCCAAGGTTTCGGACATGGCCGCGATGTGCAGCACGATCGCGCCGGATTCGAACATCTCGACGTGATCGTCGCGATAGGCCGGCACCTGGCCGAAGGGCTGCCACTGGCGGTAGCTTTCGGAGGCCTGGATCTGCGGGTCGATCAGCGTCACCTCATAGGGCAGACCAGCCTCCTCCAGCGCCCAACGGATCCTGAGGTCGCGGACATAGCCTTGCGCGAACGGCGGGACCCAGCGGAAGGCGGTCAGGCGGATGGTCATGGGGTCTCCTGGCTGTCGCAAAGCGCCGCCGCTGGCGCACCGGCGCCCGGCGCGGACAGCGATAG
>CALAEG010000244.1 GCA_937890965.1 uncultured Caulobacteraceae bacterium
GTCCGCAGATCTCGCCGATCGCCTTCGCCGCCCGCTCGCGCACCGCCTCGTAGAAGCTCTCGAAACGGTCCCAGGTGATCGAGGTCTCGAATGTGTCGCCAATCATGCCGAGCCCCACCGAGAGGTTCCGCCCGTACGGCATGCGGATGAAGGCGTTCCGCCACTGGCCGGCCGCGCCCTCGCGGCGCACGCCGGCGGCGGCGGCGGGGGCAAGCGAGGCGGCGACGGCGTCCTTGTCGTATGTCCCGCCATGGTCAGCGACGAGCTCGAGCGCGCGGCCCATCCAGGCGTCGAGCGGGTGGTCGGCCGACTCAAACCCCAGGACCAGGATCGCCGAGGTCCCGTCGCCCACGCCGTTGCCGACCGCTTCCGCCGGGTCGAGCAGGCGGCAGTTGCTGGGGTAGAGCCCCGCCTGGGTGAGCGCCCGCACTGCGGCGGTCGCGTGGCCCATCGAGGCGAAGCCGACGCTGGCCGAGGCCTGGCGCGTGGGCCGGTCCTGCAGCCGCATCCAGGCTTCAACGATGATCCCGAGTATACCCTCCGACCCGATGATCATCCGGTCCGGCGAGGGGCCGGCGCCGGAGCCCGGCAGGCGGCGGGTCTCGAGTACGCCCGCCGGCGTCACCGTGGTTGTCGATTCAACGAAGTCGTCGATGTGCGTGTAGAGCGAGGCGAAGTGCCCGCCGCTGCGCGTGGCGATCCAGCCGCCCAGCGTCGAGAGCTGGAAGCTCTGCGGGAAGTGGCGCAGCGTGAGCCCGTGCGGGCGGAGCTGCTCTTCGATTTCCGGCCCGAGCGCGCCGGCCTGAATGCGCGCCGCGCGGCTCAGGCGGTCGATCTCGACCACGCGGTTCATGTGCTGAACATCGATGACCAGGCTGCCCGCATAGGAGTCGCCCACGTCCGGCTCGATACCTCCCGCCACGCTCGATCCGCCGCCGAAGGGGACGACCGCGAGGTTCGCGGATGACGCCCAGTCGAGCAGGTCGGCGACGTCCTCAGGCGTCTTCGGGAACGCCACAAGGTCGGGCGCATGGTTGATCCGCCGCAAGCGCATGCGCACCACGTCGCCGAACGATTTGCCGAGCGCATGCGTGAGGCGGTCGTAGGGGCTCGCCGACACCATTGGCGCCAAGCCGTTCGGGGCGGTCGCGCGCGGCGCCGGTAGGTCGAAGTCCGCTTCCACCGGCGGCGGGATTTCATCGGGCGCATGCCCGATCGCGCGGGCGGCCGAGGCGCGGATGCGCCTGGCCTCCTCGGGCGACAGGTCCTCGTCCTCGTACCCCCAGCCCCAGAATCTCAGCCG
Organism: uncultured Caulobacteraceae bacterium; assembly: GCA_937890965.1. Taxonomy (GTDB): domain Bacteria; phylum Pseudomonadota; class Alphaproteobacteria; order Caulobacterales; family Caulobacteraceae; genus Poindextera. Next base: position 1,304 of record CALAEG010000244.1, read on the forward strand.
CCGGCGGTGGGATAACGTGGCAAATTCGCTCAAGGTCGCCCCCGTGATTGCTCGGCCATACCGCACGTCTCTACGCCCGAGCGCAACGCTCCGCTTGCCGTCCCCTGTTTCCGCCTGCGCTTCGCAGCCCCCGTGGCCGGTTGATGGCCAGCGCGAACTTCCGCTTTGGGTCGAAAGCCGCCCTTAGCGTCAGGCCGCAAAGCGAACCTTACGATCGCTGTCTTTAGCCCCGTTCCCGGTGATTGTAGGCATCCCCGAGCTGCCCGACGTCCCGGCCGGCCTGATCCCGGTCGGTCCGCGGGCGGCGCGTCCCGCCGGCGTTTCAGGCGTCAGTCCATCAACTTGCGCTGCAGATAGGTCATGGTCAGGGCGGTCACGTGGGCCTGCTGCTTCATGTCGGCGCTGCCGCCGTGCCCGCCCTCGATGTTCTCATAGTAGAAGAAGGCCAGGCCCATCTCCTCCAGCCGCGCGGCGAACTTGCGCGCGTGCTGGGGCCCGACGCGGTCGTCCTTGGTGGTGGTGAAAATGAAGGGTTCCGGATAGGCGACCCCCGGCTTCAGATTGTGATAGGGCGAGGTCTTCAGCCAGAAGTCCATCACCGCCGGGTCGGCCTCCACGTCGCCGTATTCGCCCTGCCAGGAGGCGCCGGCGGCGATCTTGCCGATGCGGATCATGTCCAGCAGCGGCACCTGGATCACCACCGCGTTCCACAGTTCGGGCCGCTGGACCATCTGCACGCCCATGAGCAGGCCGCCGTTCGAGCCGCCCTGGATGCCCAGCCGGCGGGGCGAGGTGATCTTGCGGGCAATCAGGTCCTCGGCCACGGCCGCGAAGTCGTCGTAGATGATCTGGCGCCTGGTGGTCAGCCCCGCCTCGTGCCAGGCCGGGCCGAACTCGCCGCCGCCGCGGATATTGGCCAGCACATAGGCGCCGCCGCGCTCCAGCCAGAGCTTGCCGGTCATGGCGGCGTAGCTCGGCGTCATGGACACCTGGAAGCCGCCATAGGCGTAGAGCAGGGTTGGCGTCGAGCCGTCGTATGGCGGGTCGTTGGGACGCACCAGAAAATAGGGAATGGCGGTCCCGTCGCTGGAGATGGCCTCGAACTGCTCCACAACATGGCCCGCGGCGTCGAACTGACTGGGCGCGGTCTTGATCGGCTCCATCTCACCGGTCGCTACGTCGGCCAGCGCCAGGCTCGCGGGCGTAAGGAAGCCGCTGTAGCTCACGAAGGCGCGATTGCTCCCATGCTCGATCGAGCCCACGCCGCCAGACAGATTGTCCGGCAGGCTCAAGAGCTTGCGCGTCCAGCCACCATCCGCCGGCGTGAACACCCAGACGCGCGTGCGCACATTGTCGAGCGCGCCCACCAGCAGCTTGTCCAACGTGCCCGCCACGCCCGCCAGGGACTCGCGCGGCCCGGGCGCCCAGATCAGCGCGGGGTTGAGATGCGCCGGATCGGCCAGGACGGCGGCGAGGTCGGCCTGCAACAGCGAGCCTGCACCGAAGGTCTTGCCGTCGACCGTCCAGGCCTCGTCCGGCGACAGCAGGATGCGCCCGTCGAACAGGCCATTGACGTGGGTCCGATCCGAAATGCCCAGCCGTTCGACGCCGAGGGGCGTCAGCACATGGGTTTCGTGCCGGTAGGTGTCCAACGGCCGGTGAAAGACGGTGAGCCGATCGCCCTGGTCGTCGCGCAACACCGCGGGGCTGACGCCATAGCCGCCATCGGACGCCTCGCCCCGGAACACCTCCTGCGCCTGATCCAGCGCCTGGCCGCGCGCCAGCCGCTTGACGATGAAGGGATAGCCCGAGGCGGTCAGCTCGCCCGGCGTCCATTCGCGCGAGATCAGCAGGTGGTCCTCATCCTCCCAGGCGATGCGCTGCTTGCCGCGCGGGATCGTGAACCCGTCCGCCACGAAGGCGCCGGTCTCCAGATCGAACTCGCGCGCCTCGTCGGCGTCCTCGCCGCCGTCCGACAGCATGACCAGACAGCGCCCCGCCTCGGGCATCAGGATATTGGCGCCGTGGAACACCCAGCTCTTGCCCTCCTCCCGGCCCAGGGCGTCGATATCCAACACGGTGGTCCAGGTGGGGTCGGCGGTCCGGTAGTCGGCCAGGCTGGTCTTGCGCCACAGGCCGCGCAGATGCTCTTCGTCCTGCCAGAAGTTGTAGATCTCGCCGCTCAGGAAGCTCGGCGCCGGGATGCGGTCCTTGGCGCCGGCAATGTCGAGCGCTTCCTGGAAAAGCACCGCGTAGCGTGGATCGGCCTCGAGGATGACAGCGCTGGCCGCATTGTGCGCGCGAACCCAATCCAGCGCTTCCGGCGAGGTGAAGTCCTCGAGCCAAAGGTAGGGATCGAGCATCGGAATGGGCTCCTGACGGCAAGCTTACGATTGTCAGCCCTATACGCTAGTGGCTGGCCGGCGCCAGGATGGCCGCGGCCAGGCTGGTGACCCCGGTGCTGATGATCTGGACCCCGACGCACAGCAGAATGAAGGCCGTGAGCCGCGAGACGATGCGCGCGCCGCGGTGGCCGAGCAGGGCGACCACCTGGTCGGACCACGCATAGGATACCCAGACCAGGGCCGCGATCGCCAGGGCTGCGGCGCTGGCGCCGGCCGAGTAGGCGATCTTGCCAATGCCGTCGGCGGGCTGCTGCGACGAGAGCGCGATGGCGATGGCGATCGTGCCGGGTCCCGTGGTGAGCGGCATGGTCAGGGGGAAGAAGGCCACATCCTCCGGGTCACCGTGTTTGGGCGCGGCGTCCTCGACCTTCCGATCCTCGTGCTTCTGCGGCTCCATCAGCAGCCCCCAGGCGCTGACCGTGACCACCAGCCCCCCCGCAATGCGCAACGCGCCGAGGCTGATGCCGAAGAAGGCAAGGACAAATCCGCCGATCCACATCGACCCGATCAGAAGGAAGGCCACATAGATCGCTATCCTGCGGGCGAGATAGTGCCGCTCCGCAAGCGACCGGTCCGACGTCGCCTCCTTGAAGATCAAGGCCGAGCCGAACGGATTGACGATCGAGAACAGAGTCGGAAAGGCAAGCAGAAAGGCGCCCGCGAAGGTCGTAAACGGCAGCTGCGCCAGGGCTATCGACAAGGCTTATCCTGACCGGGTTTGCGGGGCTCTGATGGCCTTCAGACCGCCCAAGCCAACCTCAATTGTGGTTGTGAACCGCGACATCGTGCTCCGTCAGCGGAACGATGATCGGGTGGGCGTCGAAATGGGCGATCGCGCGCTCGAAATCCTTGACCAGAAGCGTGGCCATGTCGCGGCTCACCCCCTGGCGGACCATGATGCGCATGACGGTCATGTCCTTGGCCTCCCCGTTCAAGGGAAAGGCCGGCACCTGCCAGCCGCGGCGCGTCAGCTGGTCGGACAGATCGTAGAGCGTGTAAGGACAGTCCGCGCCGGGCCGGATCGTGAAGCACACGGCTGGAATGCTGTTGGCGGGGTCGCCGTCGCAGATGAAGTCGAATGGCCCGAGCCTGGCGATTTCGTGCGAAAGCCAGCGGGTGGTGTCGTAGCAGGTCTTGTGCACGCGCCTGTACCCCGCGCGCCCGAGCCTGAGAAAATTGTAGTACTGGGCGATGACCTGTCCGGCGGGGCGGGAGAAGTTGATGCCGAACGTGCCGACGGATCCGCCGAGGTAGGGGACGGAGAACACCAGCTCCGACGGCAGATCGACGGCATCGCGCCAGACCACCCAGCCGACGCCGACCGGCGCCAATCCATATTTGTGGCCCGAGGTGCTGATCGATTTCACGCGCGGCAGCCGGAAATCCCACACCATCTGCGGCGCGGTGAACGGGGCCAGGAAGGCGCCGCTGGCGCCGTCGACGTGGATGTCGATGTCCAGGCCCGTCTGATCCTGCAGTTGGTCGAGCGCGGCGGCCATCGGCTCAACGAACTCGTACTGGCCCGTATAGGTGACGCCCAGGGTGGGGACGACCGCGATCGTGTTTTCGTCAACGGCCTTGAGCATGCTCTCGGCGTCCATGCGGTAGGAGCCGGGACGCATGGGAATCTCTCGCTTTTCGATCTCCCAATAGACGCAGAACTTGTCCCAGCAGACCTGAACCGGGCCGCAGACCAGATTCGGTTTGTCCGTCGGCTTGCCGAGGGCCTTGCGCCGCGCCTTCCAGCGCCACTTGGCCGCCATGCCGGCCAGCATGCAGGCCTCTGACGACCCGACGGTCGAGGTCCCGATCGGGTTGGCGTCGGCGGGCGCGTTCCACAGATCCGCCAGCATCTGCGCGCAGCGGATCTCGATCTCGGCCGTCTGCGGATACTCGGTCCGATCGATCATGTTCTTGTCGATCGACTGCTCCATCAGGCGATGCAGCTCAGGTTCTTCCCAGGTCTGGCAGAAGGTCGCCAGGTTCTGCCGCGCATTGCCGTCCAGATAGAGCTCGTCCGAGACGACCTGGTATATCTCGGCCGGCTGGCCCTCATGGGACGGAAAGCGGTACTTCGGAAGGGGATGCTCAAGCACGACACGGCCAGACAGCGTGTCATCCAGGCGAGACTTGAGGTCTTTGCGTGACCTAAGGGACATGGCGTTCTCCCGCATGGCGCGACGCCCTGCCGATCGCGCGGGAAGACTCCGCGCGCGGACGCCGCCCCGCGGCCCACCATAGGGCGAAGGGCGCGCAACGCGACAGTCGGATCTGCGCTGTCGATGGCCGTTCGCTTGCGATGGGCCGCAATGGGTCGGTAACGGACATTGGTGTTGCTCCCGGAAGCGGTTCTCCAGGAGCGGCTCAGTTCACGGTCAGACGGCCGGCAGCGCGTCCAGGAAGCGGGCGATCGCCGGGTTCACCACCGCCGGGTGGGTGAGATTGGCCGCATGCCCGGCGCCCGGCACGACCACCAGCTCGGCGTCGGCCAGGTTCGCGGCCAGGGCGCGGCCCAGGTCCAGGCTGATCGCCGCGTCCGCGTCGCCGTGCACGACCAGGGCCGGGACCTTGATCTGCCCCAGCTTGCCGGTGACGTTGTCGCGGGATCCCAGCGTGCTCATGCAGCCCAGCATGTTCACGGGTTTGATCCTCTTCCACTTGGCCTTCCAGGCGGCGGCGCCGGCCCAGCCATCCCCCAGGATGATGCCCTCGATGACCGCGGCCAGGTCATCGGTCAGCCCGTGCTCGGCCCAGGCCTTGGCCAGCTGCATGTGACCTTCCAGCGCGGCGGGGGCTTCCTGCCCGGACTGGGTGTCGATCAGGATCAGCGCGCGGACGATCCCCGGATGGGTCAGCGCGCAGCGGAGCGACAGAAACCCGCCCTGGCTCATCCCGGCCAGCACCGCCCGCTTGATCCCCAGGTGCGCCAGCAGCGCCGCCAGGTCGTCGGCGGAGTCGTAGTAGGTGAAGGGCGCCAGCGTGTCGGCCGCCGTGCCGGCGTGACCTCGCTCGTCCCAGGTGATGCAGCGGTATTTCGATTTCAGCGCGTCCACCTGCGGGGCGAACATCTCGTGGTCCATGAACAGACCGTGCGAAAAGATCACCGCCGGGCCGGAGCCGCCGGTGTCCTCGTAGTAGATCTTCTGGCCGTTGACCGCCGCGATGGGCATATGCGCCTCCCCTGTCCATCCTTGCCGGGAGTTGACCCTATTGAACCGCCATTGAACAGCTCTGCTGATCGTTTACGGCCGGCCGGCGCCCGCGGATCGTCGCGTGAGAGAGCAGTCCCGCGGGCATGGTCGCAACCCGGTCTAGATCACGATGATCTTGGATTGAACCAATCCAAGATCATAACGTGATCGACTCGTAAGGGTTAGAGCGGGTTGCGGGCGGAAAACCGCTTCGCACTTTTCCTCAACCCGCTCTGCGCGCTTGCCGCTGCCCCTTGTTGAGCTTGAGCAGGGTCTCGAGCAGCGAGGTTGGCAGGCGGCTCACGAACTGGTCAAGATCGCGCGCGGCGCTCGACGGCGACCATGCCAACTCGGCCGACCTGAAGTATCTCGGCAATGTCGTCACGCGCACGCCTCCGCCGCCATTCGCCCGCGAATCACCTGCGCGGCCGGTGGGGATTGGAGGACGGCAATCCATCGAAATTGGGACGCGATTGCGTCCGAAATGCGCGCCGGCATGTGGCGCCTCTGCCGGGCGTCAGGGCTCAGGCGAGCACTGGCTCAGCAGCTTGCCGTCGTGGGCGCCGGTGAACAGGCGCTGCAGCGAGTCCATCGCGCCGTCCAAGCCCTGGACAAGACGCAAGTCGGGCTCGAACGCCGACAGCAACCTGCGGCAAGCGAGATCGGTCCTGGAGTCCGCAGGCTTTAATCGTGACAATCCCGCCTTACAAGGCCATGGTTAAGGTCGGCATAGGGGGAAAACATGTCGAAACTCAAAGCCATTGCGGCTGTGCTGGCGCTTGCGGCGGTGATTCCGGTTTGCGCCATGGCCGCGCCTGTGGCCGCCCCAACTGGCGCAAACGCGACCGCCAACGCGACCACCCACCATCCGATCGTCCTGGCACCGAATCTGAGCAAAGACGATTGCACGCAGCTCGGCGCCGACGTTGTGCAGGCGTCCAGACAGTGCAAATCGGGCTATGCATGTTCAGCGGTCGATGAGAGCGGCGTCACGCACGCCGTATGCATTTCGGTTCCGAAAGCCACCAAGCAATAGGTCCATTGGAGGACTCCATGCGACGCGCACTGTTGATCGGTTCAATGTTCAGTCTTTTGGCACTTTTTCCAGGATCAACGGTCGCCGCGCCGGTCAATGCGACGATCGGCCAGGTGCAAAGCCAGAGTTCGGCCAAGGCGCCGCCGCAGGCGCACAACGATTTGTCGGAAGAAGAATGCACCGGACTCGGCGGAACCAACATGGACTCGGCCGCTTCGCTGAATTGCAAATCCGGCCGCATGTGCGTGAGGGCCGACAAGAACGGCGTCCTGCATCAGTCCTGCATCAACGCGACAGCTCACTGAGCCACATCAGCGCGGACGCCTATGTCCGCTCACTGCGCCTCGATCCAGGCCGAGACCAGGTCGATCATGGCGGTTCGGTTGGCCTCGGAATCCTCGAAATAGTGCGCGCCAGGGATCATCTCCAGGACCTTGTCGCTCGAGGTGATGGCCGCGTGGATGCCGTGTGCGTCGCTTGGGAAGACGCCCATGTCGCCGGTGCTCTGCACCACCAGAGCCGGCAGATCGATCTTGGCCAGCTGAGCGCCGCCCTGGCAGTTCGAGGTCTCCAGACTCCACATCGAAAGCCAGGTCTTCAGGCTGTTGACCCGACCGATGCCGGGCAGCCGGTTCACGTCGGGCGGGAAACCGCGATAGCAGCCTGGACAGGGCCGGTCCGACGGGTCGATCGCCGGGTCCATGAAGCGCAGGTCCGCCCAGGTGCGGTAGCGCGGGAACAGGATATCGGGAACGCCGGCGGCCTTGACCCTTGCCAGCTCGGCCTTGGCCCAGTCGGTGATGCGCTGGTTGCGGGCGCGCTGGGCGGCCCGATAGCGGGCGATGAAGGCGGCCGAATAGGGCGGTCCGTTGCCAGGATCGAACGGGTCGAGCGCCGGGTCGGTCCTGGTCGGGTCGAACTCGTCGACCACCGAGGCGTCCATCCAGTCGGTGAGCACCTCCGGCCGGCCCTTGTGCGCGTTCAGCGAGACGTAGAGGTCGGCGACGGGCAGGCTGGCCAGGGTGTCGGCGCCCACGCCTTTCAGGCCGCCGGCGAGGGTGGGCGCGGCCGCTTCGGCCTGATAGGCGCCCATGAGTGAGCCGCCGCCGGAATTGCCGAGGATCACCACGCGCTCGACGCCGGCCTCCTCACGCAGCCAGCGGACGCCCACGCCGATGTCGATCAGGGCGTGTTCGAGGATGAACTGGTCCTCCGCGCCGCGGTAGCGGGTGTTCCAGCCCAAGAAGCCGAACCCCCGCGCGGCGAAATAGGGCGCGCTGTAATGTTCGGTGAAGTCGACGTTGTAGTGGGTGGCGATCAGCGCGGTGCGCGGCCGCCGGCCCTTCTGCGTCCAGTAGATCCCCTGACAGGGATGGCCGCCCGCCTGGATGCGCGGCGCCGTGGGCGAGATCCGCCCGATGAATTGGGCGTCGACGTCCGACGGCAGGTCCGAATTCAATGGTTCAGTCTCCCTACTGGGGCGTCCTGCGGCGCTGGTCGGAAACTGGAAATTCGCCGGGGCCGAGGGTCGAACGCGCCGGCTCGATCAAGCCATCTCCGTGATCATCCCCACGGCCTTCTTGCCGTCGGCCCTGACCGGATCGTGTGTTACGTCGCTCTCATCGAGCACCTTCGTCCAGGCGGCGAATTCCAGGCACACCCCGTCGGGATCGAAGAAGTAGACGGATCGCACGAAGACATCGGGCGTGACGGTGGCGCTGACCTGCGCCGGCGAATTGTCGTGGTTCATCACCGGGCTGACGGCGATGCCCTTGGCCTTCAGGCGTTCGAGGTACTCGTCGAACTTTTCGGGCGGCACGTCGAAGGCAATGTGGTTCATCGAGCCATGGGCTGTCAGCAGCGACCCCAGTCCGGGAAGCGCCTGCGGGCTGGAAATTCCCGGGTGCGCCTCGGGGGCGTTCGGGAACCAGAAAAAGGCCAGAGAGTCCCCATTGCCCATGTCGAAAAAGAAGTGCTGACCCATGCCGTTTGGCAGGTCGATGGTCTTAGTGAGCGGCATGCCGAGCACGTCGCGGTAGAACTCCACCGTGCGGGCCATATCCTTGCATACCAGCGCCAGATGGTTGACGCCACGGATATCGAACTCGGTGTTTTTCGGTTTCGTCACCTGATCTGCTCCTCTTTCCGTGTTCGCCCCGAGAAGGGGTGATTACACACCGCTCGTGGCGGCTGATCAATTGCGCCGGGGCGCTAGCGCCCGCCGCCGCCCTGCGTATTCAGAAAATCGCCGCCCTTGAACTTTTCCGGGGCGGGGCCCTCGACGATCGGATCGTCGCGATCGTCGAACTCGAGCCGCAGGGCGCGGGTCATCACCGCGTGCATGTCGTAGAGGCAGGTAAT
>CALAEG010000245.1 GCA_937890965.1 uncultured Caulobacteraceae bacterium
CAGTGTATGAGGGCCGGGTACTCGATGGTCTCGAACAACTCGCGCACGCCGCGCATGTTCTCGGCGCTGGGCACGTCGCGCGAGGTGGCGGTGAAGTTGACCAGTTTCAGGCCGAGCTTTTCGCAGGCCTGCTTTTCTAGCGCATAGAAGCTGCCGTCGAAGCCGCCGCGCAGGTTTATCACCGTCTTGATGCCCGCCGCCTTCCACCGCTTCAGCTGCGACGGCGAGGGCTGGTTGGTGCGCACCAACTCATCACTGATCCAGTGCGCATTGCTGAAGAAGACCCGCAAAAAGGCGTGGTCGTTCCAAAAATAGTCGAGACCGGCGATAAGGCGGCCCCGCGGCTGGGTGAGATCGAACCGGGTCAAATTAAGCTGCATGCCTGTGGGGATTCGGGTTAGCTGGCCCCACATAGACGTTGGACGGTGTGAATTGAAGATGCAGTTGGCGCCTGCGACGTCGCGGATGCGCCGAACGGGCGCGGGATCATGAGCGACGCCAAGCCCATTTCGCAGCCCCTGAAAGCCTCCAGCGTCGCGATGCGGGTCTTCCGGACCTACCTCGCCGGCCACAAGGCACGCATCGCCTTGGCCGTGGTCGCGGCCCTGATCGTGGCGGCCGCCACCTCGCTGGCCACCTGGGTGGTGCAGCCGGCGGTCAACGACATCCTGCACGGGGACTTGCGCCAGCTGTATCTGATCGCCGGGGCGATGGTCGGCCTCGGCATCCTGCGAGCCGTGGCCCAGATCGTCCAGAGCTGGATGATGAACACGGTCGGCCATCGTATCGTCGGCCAGATCCAGACCGACCTGTTCGGCCGCGTCATCCGCTCCGACCTGGCCCGGCTGCGCAGCGAGCACACCGGCTCGTTCGTTTCGGCCATGCTCTATGACGCCAGCCTGCTCAGAAATGCCGCCACCAGCGCGCTGCTGACCTATTTCCAGAACCTGGTCATGGTGATCGGCCTCTTGGCCGTCATGCTGATGCGCGATCCGGTGCTGACTCTGGGCATCATCCTGGTCGGGCCGCTTCTGGGCCTGCTGATGGACCGCTTCACCCGCTGGTCGCGCGCCGCCGCCATCGGGGCGATGAAGGAGACCTCCAGCCTGTCGACCGCGATCATGGAAGGCATAGACGGCGTCAAGGTGGTCAAGATCGACAACCGCGAGGCCTATGAGCAGAACCGGGTCGCCGAGGCCGTCGGCCGCCGCCAGGCCCACATCATCCGCGGGGCCAATATCGGGGCGGCCTCCTCGCCGGTGGTCGAGATGGTGATGGCCATCGTACTGGCCGGGGTCATGGTCTATGCCGGCTGGCGCGCCCACGGAAATTCAGCCTTCGCCGGGGCCTTCACCTCCTATCTTTTCGCCTTTCTCGCCGCCACCCAGTCGCTGCGCCAGCTGGCCAACCTGCCGCCGGTGTTCGCCGAGGGCCTGGCCGCCGCCCAGCGTATGTTCGCGGCCATGGATATCGAGCCGGAGGTCGGCGATGCCCCCGACGCCACGCCGCTTTCCGTCCCAGCCGAGACCCTGCGCTTCGAGGACGTGCGGTTCAGCTATGGCGAGGCCGCGGCCGCCCTGAACGGGGTGACGCTGGAGGCCAGGCGCGGCGAGACCGTGGCCCTTGTCGGTCCCTCCGGCGGCGGCAAGACCACGCTCTTGAACCTGGTCCCGCGCTTCTACGACGTGACCAGCGGCCAGGTGAGCATCGACGGGCGCGATGTGCGCCAGCTCACGCTCGCCTCGCTCCGCCACCAGATCGCGCTGGTGACGCAAGAGCCCTTCCTGTTCGACGACACCATCCGCGCCAACATCGCCTATGCCAAGCCGGACGCCACCACCGCCGAGATCGAGACCGCCGCCCGCGCCGCCGCCGCCCACGACTTCATCCTGACCCTGGACAAGGGCTACGACACCGGGGTCGGCGAGGCCGGCGCGCGGCTCTCCGGCGGCCAGCGCCAGCGCATCGCCATCGCCCGCGCCTTTCTGAAGAACGCCCCGATCCTGCTGCTCGACGAGGCGACCAGCGCGCTGGACACCGAGAGCGAGGCCCTGGTGCAGGCGGCGCTGGAGCGGCTGATGGCCGGGCGCATGACCATCCTGATCGCCCACCGGCTGTCGACGGTGAAAAGCGCCGACCGCATCTATGTCATCGCCGATGGCCGGGTGGTCGAGACCGGAACCCATGCCGGCCTGGCGCGATCAGGCGGCCTCTATGCGCGGCTGGCCAAGCAGCAGGATCTGGATTCCGCCCCGGAGGCGGCGGAGTGAAGCGTTTCTTCCGGCTGGGGCCCGTCCAGTCGAGCCTGGCCTTCCTGCTCACCGCCTACGTCCTGCTCGTGCAGGCGACCATGCGCTGGCGGTTTGACCAGAGCGATCTGGTCGTCAGCGAAATGGCCAGGCCCGAGGGCGGCATGCTGTTCTTCTGGCACGGACGCATCGCGCTGGCCGTCACCTGTCGCCGCCTGATCAAGGACCGGCCGTTTCGGCCGATGATCTCGCTGTCGCCGGATGGCGAATTCATCTCCAAGACGGCGGCCTGGCTGGGCCTTCCGCCCATTCGCGGTTCGACGCAGCGCCGGCCGGGCCAGGCCAGCAAGGGCGGCGCCGGCGCCTTCATGGAGGCGCTGGACCAGATCGCAAGCGGCGGCGGCGTCATCATCACACCGGACGGGCCAAGGGGCCCCGGCCAGATCATGCAGGCCGGACCGATCGTGCTGGCCAGGCGGGCGGGAACGCGGGTCTTCCTGGCCGGCATCGCGGCCAGGCCGGTGATCATGCTGAAGAACTGGGACCGGACGCGCCTGCCGCTGCCCTTTTCGCGCGGCGTCGCCATCATAGAGGGGCCGCTCTATGCCCCCGCCGAGGCCGACCGGGGTGAGATGGAGGCTCTGCGCGCCGACTGGCAGGCCCGGCTGATCGCGCTGGACGCCCGCGCCGAGACCTTGCTCGACGGCGCGCGATGAGCGAGCCTATATCGCTCCGGCTCTACGCCCTGGCGACCGGCCTGGCCGAGCCGCTGGCGCCGCTGCTGCTGTCCAGCCGCGTGCGGCGGGGCAAGGAGGACGCCGCTCGCTTAAGCGAGCGGCTGGGGCGCTCCAGCCGGCCGCGCCCCGACGGCCCGCTGGTCTGGCTGCATGGGGCCAGTGTCGGCGAAAGCGTCTCGCTGTTGCCGCTGATCGCGCGGATCCGCACCGAGCGTCCCGACCTGACCGTGCTGGTCACCAGCGGCACCCGCACCTCGGCCGACCTGCTCGCCAAGCGCCTGCCGGCCGGCGTGATCCATCAATATGCGCCTGTGGACGCGCCGGCCGCGGTGGCGCGCTTCCTCGAGCATTGGCGGCCAGGCTTGGGCCTGTTCGCCGAGAGCGAACTCTGGCCGAACCTGATCCTGGGCGCGCGGCGGCGCGGCGTGCGGCTGGCCCTGGTTTCGGCGAGGATGACCGAGGCCAGCGCCCGCGGCTGGGCGCGCCGTCCGGCGGCCGCCAAGGCCATGCTGAGGGGCTTCGAGACCATTCTCGCCCAGGACGACGCCTCGGCCGCGCGGCTGGAGGCGCTCGGCGGCCATGTGACCGGGCGGCTGAACCTGAAGCGCCTCGGCGCGCCGCTGGACGTAGACGAGGCGCAGGTCACAGTCCTGAAAACCGCGTTCGGCGATCGCCCCATCATCCTGGCCGCCAGCACCCACCCCGGCGAAGAAGCCCTGATCGCCGCCGCCGTTCGAGGCGCACCCGGCCACCCGCTGCTGATCATCGCGCCCCGCCACCCCGAGCGCGGCGAAGCGATCGCGAGCGAACTGGGAGCGGCGGGGTTCAAGGTCGCGCGACGAAACCAGATCCTCCCCCCTGGGGGGGAGGATCAAGAGGATCTGGACATCTATCTCGCCGATACCCTTGGCGAGATGGGGCTGCTTTATCGGCTGGCGGGTGTGGCGATCATGGGCGGAAGCTTTGTTCCCGGCGTCGGCGGGCATAATCCCCTCGAGGCGGCGCAGCTGGGCGTCGGCGTCATCACCGGACCGGATCGATTCAACCATGCCGATCCCTACACCGAGATGATCGCGGCCGGCGCGGCCTTGAGTGTCGACAATGCACGAGGCCTCGAGCGCGAACTCACCGCGCTGCTCGCCGCGCCCGATCGCCCGCGCCAACTCGGCGAGCAGGCCCGCGCCTATGCCGCCGCCCAGGCCGGCGCCTTCGAGGACGGCTGGCGCGTGATCGCACCGCTGTTGCCCGCGCCATGAGGCTGCCCACCCCCCGCTGGTGGTACGAGCGCGGACGCCGGCGGGCCTCGCCGACGCAGCTGCTGCTGAAGCCGATCGCCGCGGTCTGGGCTGGCGTCACCGCCCGGCGCATCGCGCGGACCCGGCCGTTCGATCCTGGCGTCCCGGTGATCTGCGTCGGCGGCCTCACCCTGGGCGGCACGGGCAAGACGCCGGTGGTGCGCGAGATTCTCGACCGGCTGGCGGCGCGGGGCGTCGCGGTCAACGCCTTGTCGCGCGGCTATGGCGGCCGGCTGAAAGGTCCGCTGCGTGTCGACCCGACCCAGCACACCGCCGCCGCGGGCGGCGACGAGCCGCTGATGCTGGCCCGGGACCGTCCGACCTGGATCTCCGCCGACCGCGTCGCCGGCGCGGTCAGCGCCGTGGCCGGTGGGGCTCAGGCCATCGTCATGGATGACGGCCACCAGAACCCCTCGCTGAAGAAGACCCTGTCGCTGGTGGTGGTCGACGGCGAGACCCGCGACGGCGAATGGCCGTTCGGCGACGGCGATGTCTTTCCCGCCGGTCCGATGCGCGAACCCCTGGCCGTGGGGCTGGCGCGCGCCGACGCCGTCGTCCTGATGCTGCCGGCCGACCTGGACGAGCCGGACCCGGCCCTGTGGGTCCTGTTCGGCGACACGCCCATCCTGGTGGCTCGGTTCGAGCCGCTGGCCCCGCCGCCGCCCGGGCCTCAGGTCGGTTTCGCCGGGGTGGGGAAACCCTGGAAGATCGAGCGCGCCCTGGTCGCCGCCGGCTGCGACCTGGTCGACTTTGTCCCCCTGCCCGATCACGCCGGTTTTACCGAGGCGACCTTGAACGCTATCGCCGCCCGCGCCGAGCGGTTGGGCACCGGCCTGGTCACCACCGAAAAAGACTGGGTGCGCCTGCCGCCGGGCTGGCGCGCACGTGTGGCGGCCTGGCCGGTCAGGGCGCGGTTCGAGGACGAGGCGGCGCTGGACCGGCTGTTGGCGAGCGTCGCGCCCTAGACGGCGCCGGCCTTCACCGCGAACTTCCACGAAGCCTCGCCCAGCATCGGCACGCGGGCGGCCATGGCGGCGGCCTGCGGGCTGTTGGCGGTGCCGTCGCGGGCGCGGCCGACAATGCCCTGGATGATCCCGGCCAGGCGAAAGATGTTGTACGAGAAGTACCAGTTCAGGTCCGGCAGGCCCGAGCGGCCGGTCAGCCGGCAATATTCCTCGACATATTCCTCCATGGTCGGAATGCCGTGCGCCTTCTTGTCGGGGATCGAGGCGATCGAGCCGTTGACCCACTGCATCAACAGATTGGAAAAATCCGCCAACGGATTACCGATGGTCGACAGCTCCCAGTCGAGCACGGCGATCACCCGCGATTCCGTCGGATGCATCACCATGTTGTCCAGGCGATAGTCGGCATGGACGATGGAATGCTGGGTGTCTTCCGGGCAGGTTTTCGGCAGCCATTCGATCAGGCGCTCGATGGTGTCGATATGCTGGGTTTCGGAGGCCTTGTACTGCTTGGTCCAGCGGTCGATCTGGCGCAGCATGTAGTTGCCAGGCCGGCCATAGTCGCCGAGGCCAATTTTTTCGTAGTCGGTGTTGTGCAGGTCGGCCAGGGTCTTCAGCGCCGCCATGTGGATGGCATGGCGCTCGGTCGGTTGATAGTCGGGCAGGGTCTGGTCCCACAGGATGCGGCCCTCGACCATGTCCATGACATAGAACATGGTGCCGATGACATCATCCTCCGTGCACAGACCATAGGTCTTTGGGACAGGGAATCCCGTCGGATAAAGCGCTGAGATGACGCGATATTCGCGGTCGACGGCGTGGGCTGATGGCAGCAGCTTGCCGGGCGGCTTGCGCCGCATGACATATTTCCGCGACGGCGTGGTCAGCTGATAGGTCGGGTTGGACTGGCCGCCCTTGAACTGGCGCACCTCGAGCGGACCCCTGAAGCCCGCGACATTGGCGCTCATCCAATCGGCGAGCTTGCCTTCGTCGAACTTGTGCGAGTCCGCCACGTCCTTGGTGCCGGAATTGGTCAGCTCACGGGTGTGTTCCTCGGCTGCAATTGCCGTCTTGTCGTCGGCCATTTTGGCGTTTCCTCAATAGGTCGAATTTTATGGCCGCACCTTAGCGAGCCGCGGGCAGCGGCGCCAACCCCTCAGCCCAGAGCGCGCCAGCCGATGTCGGTGCGGTGGAAGCCGCCCGGCCAGTCGATCCGGGCGATGGCCGCATAGGCGCGGTCGCGGGCGATCCGCAGCGTCGCGCCCGTGGCGCAGACATTCAGCACCCGGCCACCGCCGGCGATCAGGGCGCCGTCCGCACGCCGCGAGGCGCCCGCCAGGAAGACCACCACGCCGTCGCCCAGATCGCCTTCCGCGCCCCGGATCACCGAACCCGCCTCGGGAGAGGGCCCGGGATAGCCCCTGGGCGCCAGCACCACGCAGATGGCCGCATCATTGCGCCAGACCGGCGGCGGCAGTTCGGCTAGGCGGCCGGTGGCGGCGGCCAGCAGATAGGGGACGACGTCGCTCTCCAGGCGCAGCATCAGGACCTGGCATTCCGGATCGCCGAAGCGGACGTTGAACTCGACCAGCTTCGGCCCGTCGGCGGTGACCATGATCTCGCAGAAGATCGCGCCGCGATAAGGCGCGCCCTCGGCGGCGATGCCGGCGAAGGCCGGTTCGATAAGTCGCGTTCGGGTCTGCTCGATCACCGCCTCGGTCAGCACCGGCGCCGGGGCATAGGTCCCCATGCCGCCGGTATTGGGGCCGGTCTCGCCATCGAAGGCGCGCTTGTGGTCCTGGGCCCCGCCGAAGATCAGGCTGTCACGCCCGTCGCACAGAGCGAACAGCGAAGCGATCTCGCCGACCAGGAATTCCTCGATCACCACCCGCGCCCCGGCCGCGCCGAAACCACCGCCGAGCATGTCGTCGATGGCCGCCTCCGCCTCTTCCCGTGTGGCCGCGATGGTGACGCCTTTTCCCGAGGCCAGTCCGTCGGCCTTGATCACGTAGGGGGCGGTGAAGCGGTCGAGGAAGGCCTTGGCTGGCGCCGCCTCGTCGAACACGCCGTAGGCCGCCGTGGGCAGGCCATGACGGTCGCAAAACGCCTTGGTGAAGGCCTTGGAGGTCTCCAGAAGACCCGCCGCCGCCGTTCGCCCGAAACAGGCGATGCCCGCCTCGGC
>CALAEG010000246.1 GCA_937890965.1 uncultured Caulobacteraceae bacterium
CGTAGTCGCCCTCCACGCGCCAGGTCGGCTCGTCGGTCGACGCCTTGTTGTCGGCATGGCTGGTCCCGAACGCGGAAAAGTTGTAGCTCGGGTCGGCGTCGTAGTCATGATTGTAGCGCGCGCCGGCCGTGATGCGGAACTGATCGGTGAAGTGGTACGTCGCCTGGGCGAACGCCGCGAAGGACCAGTGCACCGCGTGCGAGTCGTTGCCGTAGTCCAGGTTAGCGGGCTGGTGGCCCGGCACTTCGATATTCGACGGAATCACAAGCTGCGCCGGGGTGGGCGGCGCGCAGGGCGCCTGGAACGCCGATGTCGTGCACTCGAACTCGGCCACGAACTGGTGGCTGGTCTGGTCAAGGTAGAAGAGGCCGCCGACCCACTCCAGCCTCGAGCCGGGCGGTGACAGGATGTCGAACTCCTCGGTCCAGTTGTGCACCGTGGTGTTCCAGGCCGCGACGTCGTCATATTCGCCGATGAGGGAAAAGGCGCTGCGCGAGCTGTCCTCCCGCTGGACGTGCTCGAGATCCTGGTAGCCGGTTACCGACTTCAAGACAGCCCAAGGCAGATCGTACTCGAGGTTCAGGTGGGCGAGCCAGGTCGTCAGCTCGAAATGCGCCGGGTAATCCTGGAAGACGACTCGCGGATCCGGCGACGGATCGTTGATGTTCTTCTGCGCGTCGCCGTGCTGGTCGGCGTGATAGCCCTCGATGGTGAAGGTGGCCGAGAACTGGTTCGTCGGCCGCCAGAGCAGCGCGGCCTTGCCGCTCACGTCGTGGGCGTCGTCGAGGTTGAAGCCGGGGATCAAGGCGTCTCTGGTGAAGCCGTTATGGTCGTACTTCTGCGCCGAGATGCGCAGCGCGAAGTCATCCCCGAGCGGCAGGTTCACCTCGCCGCGCTCGCGGAACAGGTTGTAGTTGCCGGCGCTGAAGTCGGCCGATCCGTCGACGACGCTCAGCTTGGGCTGCACCGTATTGATGATGATCGCCCCGCCGATCGAGCTTTGCCCGTAGAGAGCACCCTGCGGCCCGCGCAACACCTCGATGTTGTCGATGTCGAACAGGGACTGGTCGAGCGAGATGGTGTTGGCGATGTAGACGCCGTCGACGAACTCGGCGACCCCCGGCACCGTCGTCAGCGAGTTCTCCGGCGTCTCCGATCCGACGCCGCGGATCGAGACCAGGTTCTCGAAGCCCGAGGCCTTGGTGACCTCCAGACCGGGAACCAGGCCGTTCAGGCCCCCGACGGTGGTGATGAACGATTGGTCGATCTTTCGAGCCGACACCGCGGTGATGGCGAGCGGCGCCTTTTGGATGTCGACCGCGCGCCGTTCGGCGGTGACGACGACCGTCCCAGCCGCAGGCAGGGCCTCCGCTGCCGCAGTGGCCGCGACCGCCGCATTGGTCGCGGTCCCGTCGCCCGCGTGAGCCACCAGCGGCGCGCAGACGCCGCCCGCCGTCAGGCAGGTGGTGAGAATCAGCTTGCGTTTCAGATGCAGCGCCGACCGGGTCATAGCCCCTCCTGAGTCCAATCGTTGCTTTCCGTCCTGAACCTAGCGTCTGCCCAGCGCCGCCCCGCGACAACCCTGCGCGCCTCCAGCAGCGGCGAGTCGCCAACACCCGCCTATAAGTTAGGCGTCTCGGTCACAGAACTGTCAAATAGTAAGCAGGCCAACATGTGATCTATCGACTCACCTGTGACACTTTTGCACGTCTTCGTTCGAACGCGAATGGAGTTCGCGGCGATCTTATCTGAAGTCATCGCCGTTGAATCGATCCAGAAGCTTCTGTCCAAGCTCGCCTGAGCAAGGGCGTGTCGCGAGTTCAACTTTAAACAGCACAGTTCCTCCAGCGAGATACTTGGATCGCCCCGCCCTACTCTCACGCCGTCGCCTTAGCGCGACCCCATACTTCGCGCGCCTTCTCGTAGACGCCCTGGTCGTAGGAGAACTCCACCGTGTTGCCGTCCGGATCCTTCAGGAAGCAGATGTAACCGATCTGCTTCGGCATCTGGGTTGGCCCTAACGCAAGGCAACCTTCGGCCTTGCCCTTCGCCGCGATGTCGTCGACCGCCGCCTTGCTCGGCAGCTCGATGCCGATGTGGGCGAACGGACCCAGCGGCGGGTGCGGCGCGGGCGCGAAGGGATCGTGGCCTTCGAAGAATTGCCCGACCACCAGCACGAACGGGGAGTCGGGCTTGGATGAATCGCCTAGCCAGGCGTTCTTGCCATCCTTGTCCTCGCCGCGAAGGAGAAGCGAAAGATGAGTGAAACGCTCGTACCAGGCGATGGTCGCGTCGATGTCCTTTACGCACAGCGCAATGTGGGTCCAGGTGGACCGCTGGGGTCCGATGGCGTGGCTGGCTTCAGATACCATCGTACCGTCTCCCGGACCGCCCGCCTAGAAATCAAGGCGCTAGCCAGAAGGCTAGCACAGGCGTCCGGCCGCCGACTTGCCCGTAGGCGAACGAATGCTTGCCGTCAGCCGTGCAGGACTAGCTTGAGGAATTGACCCTTGTGGTAGAGCAGCGGCGCCACGCCCACCGTGTGCTCGATGCGCCGGCCGCGGCCGACCGCGATCAGGTGATCGCCGGCCGCGTGAATGCTCTCTACGACGCAGTCGATGAACACCGGCGCCGCCTCCAGCTGTGGTGCGCCGCCGGGGGCCGCTCTGTAGGGAAGCTCGCAGAACCGGTCCGACAGCGGATCGCGCGCGAACCGATGCGCGATGGGCCGCCCCTCCTCGTGCAGGATGTTGACGCCGAAGATGCCCGCCGCCTCCAGGGGCCTGCGGATCGGGTTCTTCAGGTCGACGCAGATCAGGAGCAGCGGCGGATCCAGCGAGACCGAGCAGAAAGCGTTGATCGTCGAGCCCACCGGCTCTTCGCCGTCCCAGGTGGTGACGATGGTCACGCCGGAGGGGAAATAGGCCATCGCCGCGCGCCATTCGGCCGGCGTCGGCGCGATGGGCGCGGGCGCATCGTTCAGACGACCGGCCATGACGTCCTGTTCGGCAGCTGGGTGCGGGCGATCAGCGCCAGCCCCGCCTGGCGCGCGTCGGCCAACAGCTTGGCTTCGTCCAGTCGGGTCGAGCGGCCTCCGTCGAGCACCTTCGCGCCATCGATCCAGACGCTGTGCACGCCGGATGGCGGCGCGCTCAGCGCAAGCTGGGCCGGGGCGTCGAAGACGGGGCCCCATTCCGGCAGGTCGGTGTCGTGCAGGACGATGTCGGCGCGCATGCCGACTTCGAGCGAGCCGATCTGCGCGGCGAGGCCCATGCCCTTCGCGCCGTTCAGCGTGGCCAGCTCGAGCATCTGCCCCGGTGGGAAGAGGTCCTGGTCGCAGCGCGCGTCGCGGAAGACGCTGGCCATTAGCCGCGCCGAGGACAGGATGTCGGCGGCGACTCCGTCGGTGCCTAGCATGACGTTGACGCCCGCCGCGATCATCTCCGGGAAGAGGCCGGTCTGGGAAAGGCCGAAGCCGCCCTGGAACGCCGCATGCGGGCAGTGGATGGCGTTGGCGCCCGACGCGATCAGGATGTCGAGCTCGCTTCGGTCGATCGCAGCCAGGTGAGTCAGCGCGACGTTCTCACCCAGGACGCCTAAGTCCGCCAGGTGCTCAAGCGGCCGCCGACCGTAGGTCGCGAGGAACCATTCGGGATCTGACGCGCGCGGGCTCATGTGGGCCGTGACCCGCACGCCGTGGGCGTCGGCCAGCGCCTTCGCCGCCAGCCAGACCTCGTCCGAATTGGTCGAATGTCCGACCAGGATGGGCCAGGCGGCCAGCCGCGCCGACCCATCGTCGGGATAGCGCGCGATCTCCGATTCCAGGATGGCGATGGCCGCGGCCGAGACCTTCGCCGGATCCTCCGCGCCGCGCGCACGGCCCTCGACCCACTCGCCGACGCGGCCGCGAATGCCGGTGGCGGCCAGGGCCTCCATGGTCGCATCGAGATGGCTGACTGTGCCGGCCTCGACAAAGCAGGTCGTGCCGTAGCGGATCATGGCGAGCGCCGCGCATTGGGCGGCGATGGCCTCGCAAGGCGAAGCGGAGCGGAGCATTACACGTTA
>CALAEG010000247.1 GCA_937890965.1 uncultured Caulobacteraceae bacterium
GCTTTAGCGGCGGAATGCGGGGGACCCATGAACACTGAGGATAGACGGTGATCATGGGTGGCCCGGACAAGCCGGGCCATGACGGATAGAGTAGGACCGGCCATGGGTAAGGCCCATCCAGATTGGCCTCGGCGTGGCTTGGACGGGGAGGAACAAGGATGAAGATCGCCAGCGCGCGGGTGATCGTGACCTGCCCGGGCCGCAACTTCGTGACCTTGAAGATCGAGACCGAGGACGGCGCCTACGGCATCGGCGACGCCACTCTGAACGGTCGCGAAAAGGCGGTGGTCGCCTATCTGGAGGACCATGTCGTCCCCACCCTGATCGGCCGCGACCCACGGCGGATCGAGGACATCTGGCAGTACCTCTATCGCGGCGCCTATTGGCGGCGGGGCCCGGTGACCATGCGCGCCATCGCGGCGGTCGACACCGCGCTGTGGGACCTGAAGGGCAAGACCCTTGGCGTCCCGCTCTACGACCTGCTGGGCGGCAAGAGCCGCGAGGGGGTCATGGTCTATGGCCACGCCAATGGCGACGATATCGAGCAAACGGCCGACGAGGTGCAGCGCTATCTGGAGCTCGGCTACCGCGCCGTCCGCGCCCAGAGCGGCGTGCCGGGCGTCAAGGGCGCCTACGGGGTCGGGCGCGGCCAGATGTTCTACGAACCGGCCGACGCGGCCCTGCCGACCGAGACCGTCTGGTCGACCCCTCAATATCTCGACCACGCCCCGAAGCTGTTCGACGCCTTGCGAGAGCGGTTCGGTTTCGGACCGCACCTGCTGCACGACGTCCATCACCGGCTGACCCCGCTGGAGGCGGCGCAGCTCGGCAAGTCGCTGGAGCCGCATCGGCTGTTCTGGCTGGAGGACGTCACCCCGGCGGAGAACCAGGAGGGTTTCCGGCTGGTGCGCCAGCACACCACCACGCCGCTGGCGGTCGGCGAGATTTTCAACACGCTGTGGGACTGCAAGGACCTGATCCAGGAACAGCTGATCGACTATGTCCGCGCCACGGTGGTCGGCGCCGGTGGCCTGACGCATCTGCGCCGGATCGCCGACTTCGCCTCGGTCTGGCAGGTGCGCACCGGCTGCCATGGGGCCACCGACCTGTCGCCGGTGACCATGGGGGCGGCGCTGCACTTCGATGCGTGGGTGCCGAATTTCGGCATCCAGGAATATATGCGCCACACGCCGGAGACCGACGCGGTCTTCCCGCACGCCTATCGGTTCGAGGCCGGGCTGCTCTATCCGGGCGATGCGCCCGGGCATGGCGTCGATATCGACGAGGCGCTGGCGGCGCGCTTTCCCTACGAACCGAAACAGCTGCCGGTCGCCCGTCTCGAGGACGGGACGATGTGGAACTGGTAGTGGCCACGCTCGACAAGCCGCCGCTCTTCCACCTGGCCGCTCGCGACGGCGCACGCATCGACCTGGCCAGCGATGGTGCGGCGGTGGCCCACATCTTCGTTCTGGAAACCGACATCATCCGTGTCGCGGTGCTGCCGACGGGCCGGTTTGCGATGGACCGCACCTGGGCGATCGCGCCGGGCGCCGAGGATGTGGCCGACGAGGGGCGGGACCGGTTCGACCTGGCCGGATTCGCGGCGCCCGAGTTCCGGCTGACCGAGGCCGACGGCCGGCTGATCGTCGAGACCGAACGGCTCAGGCTGACCGTCACCCTGGCCGGCTTCTTCTGCCGCTGGGCGATGAAGCGCGGGGCCGACTGGGTCGAGATCGCCCGCGACCGGCCGACCCAGGCCTATGATTTCGGCTGGTGGGGCGAGGGCGTCAGCCACTTCCTCGTCCAGCGGCCCGGCGAGCGCTATTTCGGCCTTGGCGAATGTTCCGGTCCGATGGATCTGCGCGGCCGGCGCTATCGGCTGAGCCCGACGGACGCTCTGGGCTACGACGCCGAGACCTCGGACCCGCTCTACAAGTCCATCCCCTTCTATCTGACGCTGAACGAGGCTGGGTCGGCCACCCACGGCCTCTTCTACGACACCCTGTCCGACTGCGAGTTCGACTTCGGCTGCGCGCGCGACAACTATCACGGCCTGTTCCGCGGCTTTTCGGCCGCTCACGGCGACCTCGACTACTATGTGATCGCGGGACCGGAGGTCGCCGACGTCACGCGGCGCTTCACCTGGCTGACCGGCAAGCCGGCCTTCCTGCCCCGCTGGAGCCTCGGCTATTCCGGCTCGACCATGGCCTACACCGACTCAGCCAACGCCCAGGCGCGGATGGCCGAGTTCCTCGATGGCTGCGCGGCCAACGACATCCTCTGCTCGTCCTTCCACCTGTCGTCCGGCTACACCTCGATTGGCGCGCGCCGGCACGTCTTCACCTGGAACCGCGACAAGTTCCCCGATCCGCGGGCTTTCACCCACAGCTATGCGCAGCGCGGCGTGCATCTCTGCGCCAATATCAAGCCCTGCCTGCTGGCCGATCATCCCGAGTTCGACGCCGCCTGGAAGGCTGGCCTGCTGGTCTGCGAAGCCGACGGCGACCCGGCCTGGGTGCAGTGGTGGGACGGGCTGGGCGCCTATCTCGACTTCACCAACCCGGCGACGACGGCCTGGTGGAAGACGCAGGTCACCGATCAACTACTGGACTACGGGATCGACGCGACCTGGAACGACAACAACGAGTTCGAGATCCGCTCGCCGGACGCCCGGGCCAAGGGGTTCGGCCGGCCGTTCACGGCGCGTGAGGCCAGGCCGTTACAGACCCTGCTGATGACGCGCGCGTCGCGGGCTGCGCAGGTCGAGCATCGCCCGGACCTGCGCCCCTTTGTGGTCACCCGCGCGGGGTCGGCCGGCATGCAGCGCTACGCCCAGACCTGGTCGGGCGACAATTCGACCGCGTGGAAGACGCTGAAGTTCAATCTGAAAATGGGGCTGGGCCTGGCGCTGTCGGGCGTCTCCAATTCCGGCCACGATATCGGCGGCTTTTCCGGGCCGGCGCCGGACCCCGAACTCTTCGTCCGCTGGGTGCAGGCGGGCGTCTTCATGCCGCGGTTCAGCATCCATTCCTGGAACGACGATGACAGCGTCAACGAGCCTTGGATGCACGCCGATGTGACGTCGCACGTGCGCGACCTGATCGCCTTCCGCTATCGCCTGACGCCCTATCTCTACGACCTCGCCTGGCGCTATGCCCGCGACTACGCGCCGATCACGCGGCCGACCTTCCACGACTTCCCGGACGATCGCCGCTGCCTGGCCGAGAACGACGAGCTGATGCTCGGCCCGTCGCTCCTGGCCGCGCCGGTGGTCGAGCCGCGCCAGCATGTGCGCGACGTCTATCTGCCGGCCGGCTCGGCCTGGATGGACTTCTGGACCGGCGAACGCTTCGCCGGCGGCCAGACCGTGACGCTCGCGGCGCCGCTCGACCGCCCGGTGCTGCTGGCCCGCGAGGGTTGCGCCATCCCTCTCAACCTCGCCGAACAGCAATTCGGCCAGCCGGCCGACGCGCGCGGGTTTCTGCTTTTTCCGTATGAAGGCGAGGGCGAATTCACCGCCGAGTGCTTCGAGGACGACGGGGAGTCCGTCGTGACGGCCGACAGCCACGGCTTCTGGCGCCTGCGCGTCGTCTGCACCGCGGATCGTATCGTCTGCCATGTCGAACGAATAGGTGGCCGACCGCCGGTGGGGCCGGTGTCGGTGATGCTGCAGCCGAATGAGACGCGGCCGTTGGAGGTTGTCGAGCAGACCTAACTCAACCCGTCATCCCCCGCTGGAGCGGCTTT
Source organism: uncultured Caulobacteraceae bacterium (assembly GCA_937890965.1). Classification (GTDB taxonomy): domain Bacteria; phylum Pseudomonadota; class Alphaproteobacteria; order Caulobacterales; family Caulobacteraceae; genus Poindextera. The sequence goes on from CALAEG010000247.1 coordinate 3,748, forward strand.
AGCCGCGGAATGCGGGGGACCCATGGTCGCTCACATCGGTCGGCGATCATGGGTGGCCCGAACAAGTCGGGCCATGACGGTGAAGGGTTTAGAGCAACGCCTGCAGCTTCTCCGCGGGCCGGCACAGCGCCGTTCCTTTAGGCGTCACCACGATCGGGCGTTCGACCAGGATGGGTTCGGCGACCATGGCGGCGAGGATCTTGTCGTCGCTGGACTCCGCGGTGATCCCCAGCGCCTCGGCCGGCGTGCCGCGGGTGCGCAGGATGTCGCGCGGCCGGGCGTTCATGGCGTTCAGCAGGTCCTGAAGCTGCGGCCTGGTCCAGCCCACCTTCAGATACTCCACCACATTGGGTTCGACGCCCCTTTCGCGCAGCGCGGCCAGCACGTTGCGCGAGGTGCCGCAGGCGGGGTTGTGGAAGATGGTGATGGCGTCCTTGGCCATGGGCCGCTCCTTCATTTGCCGGGCTCCCGGATACATCGCCGCGGCGGCCGGCGGTAGACCGAAGCGTTCGCGAGACGGGCTGTCTTCTATTGGCGCCCGGCTTGCTGCTTCGCGTCATAAGCGAACACGGCCGCGCCAGATCGGAACAGAGGCGCGCCGGCAAACCTTCGCTAACCGAAGGCCTGTATGACAGCGCGGATGCGACAAGCGGCGGCCACGGCGGGACTTGAGGCGGAGCTTGTCCATCCCGGCGCGCTCGCGCCCGCCGACGTCGCGGCCTGGCGCGCCTTGCAGGCTGCCGAGCCCGCCTTCGCCAGCCCCTTGCTCGGCGTCGATTTCGCCCAGGCCGTCGGCGCGGTGCGTCAGGACGCGCGGGTCGCGGTCTATCGGCGCGGCGGCCGGACCATCGGGTTCCTGGCCCATCATCGCCGCCCGGGCGGCTTCGCGCGGCCGATCGGCGCGCCGTTCTGCGACTATCATTGCCTGATCAGCCGCCGCGATGCCGCCCTTGGCGCGGCCGAGGCGCTGCAGGCCGCGCGGCTGGGCGCGCTTCGCCTGACCGGCCTGATCGATCCCTTCGACAGCTTCGGCGAGGCGGTCAAGACCCGCATGCCGGCGCATCGGATCGTGCTCGCGGGCACATCCGAGGCCTATCTAGATGCGCTCTGGGCTGGCAGCGGCAACCGGCTGAAGAACTACCGCCGCTATCGCCGTTCGCTGGAAAAGGCGGCCGGGCCAATCCGCGTGGTCGGCGACGACCGCGACCCGGCGGCGTTTGAAGCGCTCATTGGCTGGAAGCGCGACCAGTTCGTGCGCACCGGCCTGCACGACTTCCTGGCCGTGCCCTGGGCCGCGGCCCTGATGCGTGGGATGTTCGCCGACCGCACCTCGACGTTCGGCGGCCAGATGCTCAGCCTCTATGCGGGCGGCAAGCTGGTCGCGGCTCATTTCGGTGCGCGCCAGGGCGGCTGGTTCCATCCCTGGATCAGCGCCTACGATCCCGATTTCAGCGCCCATTCGCCCGGCACGGTGCACCAGGTCGAGGCCATCGGCGCCATGACCGAGCTCGGCCTGCACACCTATGACCTCGGTCCTGGCGAGGACCATTGGAAGTCGCAGTTCACCAACGACAACGGAGAGGTCGGCGCGGGTCTTGCTGTCGCGCCCAACTTCGCCGGCGCCCTGGCCCGCTCCTCCGACCAGTTCTGGGCCCTGCCGCCGCTGCGCGACGCGGCCCTGGTCGGGCGGGTGCGCAACCGGCTGGATCAGATCGCGGCGCTGGAGCTGACGCTCGGCGGCCGCATGCAGGGCGCGGCCTATGCCCTGACCACGCAACGGAGACGACAATGGGCGGCGTAGTCGCGGATTGGTCGAACGATCGGATCGAAGGTTTTGAGGGGTCCATCGTCCGCTTCCGCCACACCCTGGCCGAACGGCCGCTGTTTTCCGACGACGGCCTAGTCGACGTGCTGGACCGCTATCCGCGCCAGGCCATGGGCATCTTCACCATGGGCGAGGACCTGGAGGACTGGCAGTCCTGGCGCCGCGGCACGGCCAACGGCCTGGACGGCGCGGCGCTGCTGGAGGCGGTGAACCAGGGGCGGCTCTGGCTGAACCTGCGCCACGCCAACGAGCACCTGCCGGAATTCGTGGCGCTCTGCGACGAGATATCGGCTGAGAAGGAAAAGCATTTCAAGACGCGGATTCTCAACCGCGACCTGGGCCTCTTGATCTCCTCGCCGAACGCGCGGGTCTTCTATCACCTGGACGTGCCGCTCTCGTCGCTGTGGCAGGTGAGGGGGGTGAAGCGGATCTGGTTCTATCCGCGCGGCGAGCCCTTCACCGATCCGGCCTGGCTGGAGCGCTGCGTGCACGGGGTGGCCGAGGGCCAGATGCCGTTCGCGACCGAGTGGGACGCCCAGGCCCAGACCTTCGAACTCACCGCCGGCGACATGGTCACTTGGCCGCAGAACATGCCGCACCGGGTCGATAACGGCCCGATGATGAATGTCTCGGTCTCCATGGAGTTCATGACCCCGCCGGCCAGGATCCGCGCCAATGTGCTGCACGCCAACGGCGTCCTGCGCACCACGCTGGGCTGGACGCCCAAGGTTCAGGACCGGGTGGGCCCGGCGATGGCCGCCAAGCTGGCGGTGGCCAGCGCGCACAAGGCCTGGACGTCGCAGCGCAAGGCCCAGCCGGTCCTGCCCGAGACCTTCGCCGTCGAGACCCATCCGGCATGATCGCCGAAATCTCCATCATCATCCCCACCCAGCGGCGGCTGGAAGGCCTGGCGCGCGCGGCGCGCTCGGTCTTCGTGCAGGGCGGCGTCGACGCTTCCTCCCTCGAGCTGGTGGTGGTCGACAACGATCAGACGCCGTCGGCCGAGGCGACGACCAAGGCCCTGGCCGACGAGGCGCCCTTTCCCGTGCGCTACGTGCATGAGCCGGCGCCCGGCGTCGCCAATGCGCGCAACGCCGGCATGACCGAATCCCAAGGCGAACTGATCGCCTTTCTCGACGACGACGAGGAGGCGCCCAGTGGCTGGCTGGCCGCCCTGATCAGCGCCCAGCATCTGTATGAGGCCGATGTGGTCTTCGGGCCGGTGCATGCGCGGGCGGACTGGGACGGGATAGGCAACCGCGTCTATTTCGAGCGCTTCTTTTCCAGGCTTGGGCCCGACGAGAGCGGGCCGATCGACCACTATTACGGCTGCGGCGACAGCCTCGTGCGGCGCGGCGCTCTGCCCGATCCCGACCGGCCGTTCTCGGCCATCCGCAACCATATCGGCGGCGAGGACGACCTTTTGTTCGGCGCCATGGAACGGGCGGGGGCCAGGTTCGCCTGGGCGGCCGAGGCCTGGGTCTGGGAGGACCCCGCGCCCGAACGTCTCACCCTGCGCTACACCGCGCTGCGCGCCTTCGCCTTCGGCCAGGGCGCCAGCGCCCATTGCGCTGCTGCCGGCGACCGGCTGGGCGTGGCGCGCTGGATGGTGCTTGGCGTCGCCCAGGCGCTGGCGTTCGGCGCCTATGCCGGGCTCAAATGGCTGCTGCGCTCGCCCAGTTTCGCCTTTTCGCTCGACCGCGCGGCGCGGGGCCTTGGAAAAACCCTGTGGTGGAAACCGTTCAAGATCCACTTCTACGGGCTGACGGCGCCCGCCGCTGCCCGGGCGGTAAGCTGAGCTGTCTTTTCCTGGGACGCGACTCCGCATATTCGCTTCCGCATGGCGACGATCCTTGCAGCCGGGGCCTCGGTTGTGCATTTGTCATAGCGCGGAACCGCGGCGCGACGCGGCAAGACCAGACCAGTCGATAGGGAGCGTTTGTGAGTACGGCCAGCACCATAGCGGGGCTCGACCAGGCCCCAACCCGCCACGCCGGGCTGATCGCGTGGGTGCGCGAGATCGCCGAACTGACCAAGCCTGACCGTGTGCACTGGTGCGACGGCAGCCAGGCCGAATGGGACCGGCTGACCGCCTTGATGGTCGAGGCCGGCACGCTCAAAAGGCTCAATCCTGAGAAACGGCCCAATTCCTTCTATGCCGCCTCCGATCCCAGCGACGTGGCGCGGGTCGAGAGCCGCACCTTCATCTGCTCGGAAGACCCCGAGGACGCCGGCCCGACCAACAACTGGCTGGACCCGGACGAGATGCGCGGCGACCTGAACGGCCTGTTCGACGGCGCCATGCGCGGGCGCACGATGTACGTGGTGCCGTTCTGCATGGGCCCGCTCGGCTCGAAGATCAGCGCTCTTGGCGTCGAGATTACCGACAGCGCCTACGTGGTCGTATCCATGCGGATCATGACCCGGATGGGCCAAGCCGCCCTCGACCAGCTCGGCGAGGACGGTTTTTTTGTGCCCGCCGTGCATTCCGTCGGCGCACCGCTCGCGCCCGGTCAGGCCGACGTCGCCTGGCCCTGCAACACCATCAAATACATCGTCCAGTTCCCGGAAAGCCGGCAGATCTGGTCCTATGGCTCGGGCTACGGCGGCAACGCGCTCTTGGGCAAGAAATGCTACGCCCTGCGCATCGCTTCGGTGATGGCCCGCGACGAGGGCTGGCTGGCCGAGCACATGCTGATCCTGAAGCTGACCAGCCCCGAGGGCGCGGTGCGCTATGTCGCCGCCGCCTTCCCGAGCTATTGCGGCAAGACCAACCTGGCCATGCTGCAGCCCAAGCTGCCGGGCTGGAAGGCCGAGACCATCGGCGACGACATCGCCTGGATGCGCTTCGGCGACGACGAACGCCTCTACGCCATCAATCCGGAGGCGGGCTTCTTCGGCGTCGC
>CALAEG010000248.1 GCA_937890965.1 uncultured Caulobacteraceae bacterium
TGATCATCAGATTGGGAAAGATCACCAGATTGCGGTTGGTGTCGGCGACCCGGCTCGCCCGCTCCGCGCCCAGACGGCTCACCAGTTCGCGGCGGATGTCGTCGATCTCCGCCTTGGCGGGCTCGCCGTAGAGCGGAATCCATTTGGCGACCGGCCGGCCGCGGAAATTGACGTTGTCGGTGGTGAAATGGCCGTTGCCCAGCTCGACTGCGAGGCCCTTGGTCGGCAGTACGAGGCCCGCCTCCTTGGGGGGCGGCTCGATCTTGACGCCCGAATTGGCCATGAAGTTGAGCCAGGTCGAATGGGTCGACGGCAGGTGGTAGTCGTCGACGCTGTTCTCCACCATCAGCTTCCAATTGGCGGCCACGTCGTATTCCTGCACGCCCGCGATGATCTGCATCTGCCCGGACGGCGACTGGTCGATGACCAGGTCGATATAGTCCTTGGCGCCCGCCAGATAGTCGTGCAGCGGGCTCGCCTCCGCATCCAGGCACATGAACCAGAAGCCGCGATAGTCCTCGAAGCGGGCCGGCCGCCGCAACCCGTGGTCCGCCTTGTCGAAGGCTTGCGCGTAGGCGTCGTCGCCGGGCACCCGCAGGAGCTGGCCGTCGTTGCCATAGGTCCAGCCGTGATAGATGCACATGAAGCGGCGCGCATTGCCCTCGCGCTGGGTGCAGACGATGGCGCCGCGGTGACGGCAGGTGTTGAACAGGCAGTGGAACGCGCCCGCCTGGTCGCGGCAAAAGATCACCGGACGGCCGGCGACCTTGCGGGAGCGGAAATCGCCGGGCTGCTCGAGCTCGGAGGAATGACCCACATAGATCCAGCAGCGCCCGAAGATGCGCGCCATCTCCTGGCGCAGGATGTCCTCGGACACCAAGACCTCGCGGTCCAGCAGGAAGGTCTTTTTCTCGCGATCGTCGATGATGTAGGAGCGGACGGACATTTTCTGAGGACTCTCCGGGGCGGGCCCCCTGATCGGGCCCTAGGGTATATACGCGGCCGAAAACGGGTCAATTCGATCGCGGCAACTCGCCCGCATCGCCATGAGCGCGCCGGCCGGCCCCCTTGCGCTTTTCGGCGAGGTCGCTAAAGCACACCCAACCGTTCTGTGCGCCCCCCCAACCCGCCCAAGTCAGCCAACGATCACGTCAGCCAACGATCAACAACCCTCGTCAGCAAACCATCTCGTCAGAAAACCATGGCAGAAAATCCAGTTCCCGTCTGCGCCGTCGCGGATGTTCCGGTCAACGGCGTCATCAGCCGCGAGGTCGGCGATGAACTCGTGGCGATCTACAATATCGACGGCGTCTTCTACGCCACCGAGGCCCGCTGTACCCACGGCCTCGCCGATCTCGCCGACGGCACGCTCGAGGGCGACACGATCGAATGCAGCTTCCACTTCGGGGCGTTTCACGTGCCGAGCGGCAAGGCGGTGCAACCGCCCTGCTTCATCAACCTCAAGACCTATAAGAC
>CALAEG010000249.1 GCA_937890965.1 uncultured Caulobacteraceae bacterium
CGTGATCGATTCCTAAGGTTTAGAGCGGGTTGCGGGCGGAAAACCGCTTCGCACTCTTCCTAGGGCCCGCTCTAGCCGAGCTTGATCCGCACCCGCGCCGAAGCCTTGCGGCCGGCGCCGTCCACCACCTGCAGCCGATAGAAGCCGGGCGCGGCGGGTTTCCACACCGTCCGGCCGGTGGCGGCGTCGGGGCTTAAAGGGGCGCCGTCGACGTACCAGGTCATGCCTTCGCCGGCCGCCGCCAGCACCAGGCCGCGCGCGGTCGGTCCGATACCCTCGACCTGGATGGAGGCGCCATCGGGCGGGAAGATCAGGCGCGGCCCGTCCGTCGTCTGGGCCAGGGTCTTCAGCGACGCCGGGGCTGATTTGGGCAGGATTGGCTGGGCGGCCGAGATCGGCGCGCCAAGGGCGTCGGCGACGTCGAACAGCAGCGGCAGCGAGGCGTCGCGGCCCGTCAGCCCGCCGCGCGCGCCGCCGTCGGCGCGGCCGGTCCAGACCACGATGGCCTCGTCGCCGACCACCCCGGCCGCCACCGCGTCGCGGAAGCCGTAGGAGGTGCCGGTCTTGAACGCCATGCGCGGCCCGAACTGGGTCAGGGCCGCCGGCGCGCGACCGACGGGCGACGGGGTCTCGCGCAGGATGTCGAGGATCTGCCGCGCGCTCTCCGGCCGCATCAGCCGCGTTCCCGCCTGCCTGGGTCGGCCGCGCGCCTGGTCGAGGGTATAGGCCAGCGGCTTGGCCGTCCCGTCGTCGCCGAGCGCCGCATAGAGCAGCACCAGGTCGCGCAGCGAGATGCCCTCGCCGCCGAGCGCCAGCGAAAGGCCGGGATCGATCGCCCCAGCGCGGGGGCGCACCAGTTTCACGCCCGAGGACTCGATCCGGCTCAGGAAGACGCCGGGCCCCATCCGATCCAGCGTCGCCACCGCCGGCATGTTCAGCGAATAGTTCAGCGCCTCGCGCGCGGTGACCTCGCCGTGGAAGACGCGGTCGAAATTCTCCGGCTGATAGTCGGCGAAGCGGCGGGACTCGTCCTTGATCACCGTGTCGGGCGCGGCGATGCCGTCGTCGAAGGCGAAGCCGTAGATGAAGGGTTTCAGCGCCGAGCCGGGCGAGCGCAGGGCCCGCGTCATGTCCATCCAGCCGCCCGGCCGGTCGAGCCCGGCGGAACCGACCGAGGCCAGCACTGCGCGGTCCTTGATCTGGACCACGATGATCGCCGCGTCGGCGCCCGGGCCCTGGCGGGTCGCCGTCTGGATGGCCAGGGCCTCCAGCCGCCGTTGCAGCGGCGCATCGATGGTGGTCAGCACCGAGGCCTGGGCCAGCGGCGCGCTCCGGGCCAGCGCGCCCGCCAAGTGCCAGGCCAGAGCTGGAAAACCGACGCGGCCGGGCAGGGGCTCGGCCTTGGCCTCTTCGGCCAGGGCGGGCGCGAGATCGCCGTGGCGGACCAGCTTGTCGAGCGCCGCGGCGCGGGCGACGCGGGCCGCGTTCGCCCGCCGGTCGGGCCGGCGCGCTTCCGGCGCCTGCGGCAGGGCGATCAACAGGGCCTGCTCGCCGTCGGTCAGGCTCTCCGGCTCATGGCCGAAATAGGCCAGGGAGGCGGCGCGCACGCCCTCCAGATTACCGCCATAGGGCGCCAGCGTCAGATAGAGGGCCAGGAGCTGACGCTTGGAGAAGCGCGCCTCCAGCTGAAAGGCGCGCAGCATCTCGATCAGCTTGGCGGTCAAGGTGCGCCGGCGCGGCTCGAGCAGCCGCGCGGTCTGCATGGTCAGGGTCGAGGCGCCCGAGCGGATGTGGCCGGTAAGCAAGGCGGCCCCGGCGGCGCGGACCAGCGAAACCGGATCGACGCCGGGATGCAGGTAGAATCGCGCATCCTCGACAGCCACCAGCCGCTGCAGGAACACCGGATCGGTGCGCTCCAGATCGGCCCGGATGCGCCAGCGACCCCGTTCCACCGGCAGGGCGCGCAGCCAGGCCCCGTTGCGATCGAGCGCCACGGGCGACGCCCGCTCGGCCAGGGTAAGATTGGGCGGAAAGGCGGCGTCGAGCGCCAACGCCCCGGCCTCGACGACGACCAGGCCGCAAAGTCCGAGCACAAACCAGGACAGCTTCCGCGATCCTTCTCCCCTTGCGGGAGAAGGTGTCAGCGAAGCTGACGGATGAGGGGTTGCACGGCGCCTTCCGCCTGCTCCCGCTCCCCCATCCGATGAGGTGGTGCGACCCCTCATCCGACCCCCTTCGGGGGCCACCCTCTCCCGCAAGGGGAGAAGGGAACGCTACCGCAACTCACCTTACGGCCCGGCGAGCTGGATGCCCGTGCGGCCGCCGGCGGAGCGGGCGTAGATGTTGGCGCGGTACATGTCGTGGGCCTCCGCGCCTGGCAGGTAGAAGTCGCCAGGCGTCACCGCGCGCGCCACATAGGCGACGGCGAAGCTCTTGCCGCCATCGACGCTGAGCGCGGCGACATAGCGGTCGTCCTCCTTCTCCTGGGCGCTGGGGGTCGAGAGATCACCGAGGAAGTGGAACGGCCCGGCCGCGGCGTGGGCGCCGCCGCTGCCCTGGCTGTCGTCGGGGCCGAGCACGGTCTCGATCTCGAAGCCGGCCGGCAGCGGATCGTCGATGACCAGTTCGGAGACCCGGCCCTGGTGCGAGGCCCCGGCGATGCGCACGATCACCCGCGCGCCCTGGACGATATGGGCCAGATCCACCCGTTGGCCGTTGGTCGTCCAGTAGCTGGTATTGACGTCCAGGCCCTGGCTCTGCACCGGCGGCGAACTGGTCGGCACGCCGCGCACGGTCACCGTCCGCCATAGCGGCCCTGACCCGGCATTCACAAAATGGGCGGCGGACAACAGCCCGACGTTCCAGCTCGGCGCGCCCGCCGCCGGGGCGGCGGCGAAGGCGCCCGTGGCCTGGATGCGCATGGGGCCGGAGACCTTCAGCATTTCGTGGGCGGCCTGCAACAGCCGCGCCTGTTCCTGGGTGTTCAGGCTGTCGGGATCGCGCACCACGCCGTTCAGCCGGCCCTGCAGACTGCGGGCCACCCCGACATCGCCGGCCTCATAGGCATAGGCGATCACCGCCGCCACGTCGCGCAGCGGGCTCTGGTACCAGTCGGCGTCGTCGCGATAGCCGATGGCCTGGGCGGCCTGGACCAGGGCGTCGTGGGCCCGGGCGTGGTCGCCCATCAGGGCCAGCCCCGCGCCGATCTGCGCCTTGGCGATGGGCGAGGTCTCGTTCTTCATTTGCACGTCGTGCCACCAGCGCAGGCGCGCCAGGTCACCGTAGCCGGGCCCCGCCTTGGCCAGCACATAGAGGGCGTAGGCCGAGGCGCGGCTGCGCATGCGGGTGTTGGCGGCCTTGGTGGCGTCGTCGGAGCCGGCCCAGCCCTTGGGATATTCCAGCTCGTAGCCGACCGAGGCGAAACCTTCCGGCCGCGAAATCTGCCGCATGGCCGAGAGCGCATGCTCATAGGCCTCGTCCGGCACCGTCGCCCCTTGCGCCTTGGCCTCGACCAGGAAGTCAGTGGCGAAGGCGCCCAGCCAGGCGTCGGCCTCGCCGTCGCCAACCCGCCAGAGGCCGAACGATCCGTCCAGCGCCTCGCGGTCGAGCAGCTTGCCGACGGCGTCGTCCAGGGCCGCGGTCGAGCGCTTGACGCGCGGATCGCTGGAGAGCTCGGCGGCGTAGAGCAGTGGATAGGCGGTCGAGACCAGCTGTTCGGTGCAGCCATAGGGGTAGCGGTTCAGCGACAGGGCCACGGCGGCGGGATCGAAACCCTGGAACGGCGAATAGCTGACCTGCAGCGTGACGCTGCCGGCGGCCAGCCCCTTCATTAGGTCCGCGCTGGGGATGAAGCTCTCGCCCGGCTTCTGCAGGTCGAGCGTGGTGCGGGTGATCGGCCCCCAGCCTAGCCGGGTCTCGATCGGATAGGTCTTGATCGTGGAGAATCCCGGGCCGTCGACGCGATAGGTGACCTGGCTGACCCCGGCGACGCCGGGCGCGGTCAGGTCGGCATGGTCGGCGACCCGCTGGCCGAGGATGAGTTGGTAGAGTTTCTTGAACGGTGCCAGCACGCCACCGTCCGCGAAGATCTGCGCCACATAGGCGCCGACGCGGCCCTCAAGATTCTGCAGTTCCAGGGTGGCCAGGGCGTGGTCGCCGGGCGCCAGGAAGCGGGGCAGGTTCAGATCGGCCACTACCGGCTGGCGCACGATCATCGCGGTGGCGTTCGAGCCCACCGCCTCGTCGGTCCAGGCCACGGCCATGATGCGCAACTGGCCGTTGAAGTCGGCGGCCGGCAGATGCACCACGGCCTTGCCGTCCAGCCCGGTGTCGACAACGCCCGACCACAGGGCGACGGTCTTGATCGGGGTGGTGGTCAGCCCTTCGCCGCCAAGCTCGTCGGCGCCGAAATTCACCGCCCCCGGCGCACCCAGATTGGGGTCGAGCAATCGGCCATAGTCGTCGCGATAGTCGACGCTGAGCGCGCGCTTGCCGAAATACCACTTCAGCGGATCGGGGTTTTCCTGCTTGGTCAGCCGCAATATGCCCTCATCGACTGCCGCGACGGTCACATGCGCCCGCTGGCCGAGCCCCAGCCCGTGCACGGTGATCGGCACATCGACGACGGCCTTGGAATCCAGCTTGGGCGGCGTGCCGATATCGACGGTGAGCTTTCGCCCCTTCGGATCGAGCGGCACATAGACCAGGCCCAGCGCGCGCCGGGGCATGGGCGTGACCGACGGGTCGCGCGGCTGGATGACGCTGACCAGCACATAGGCGCCGCCGCCCCAGGCCGCGCTGGTCTTCAGCCGGATCGTACCGCCGTTAGGGCCAAGGGTCAGGGTCTGGAAGTCGATCAGCCGGTCGGTGGCCACGGCGACCTGCGCCTCGCCGCCATAGGGCGCCTTGACGGTGATCTCCACCGTGTCGCCCTGGGCCCAGTTGCGGGTTCCGGCGCTGACCCGCGCCACGTCCGGCGCCTCGGCCTCCTTGGCCGGCGCGCCCCAGCCGGCGGAGAAGCGGGTGACGGTCTTGGCTCCGGCGCCCTGGCTGACCTCAAGCCGGTAGTCGCCCCAGCCCAGCCTTCGCGCGAGCACCTGTTTGGCGCCGCCGGCGCCGATGTCGGCCGTGCCGCGCGCCACCACCGCATCGCGGCTGGACCGGCGCCACTGCCATTTGCCGTCCTGCTGGTACCAGTCGTAGTTCCAGTTCTCGCTGATCAGCGTCCAGGAGGCGCCGGCGGCGGCGACGCGCTGGCCTTTGGAGTCCACGGCCATGACCTGCAGGTTGACCGGCACGGTCTCGCCCTGGCCGGAATCGCCCTGGTCGATCTTGACGCCCAGATAGAGGGGCTGCGGCCGCACCTTGAGGAAGGCGCTCTCCTTCACCGGCCGCCCGCCGGGTTCGAACACCGAGGCGGTCAGGGTCGCCGCCAGCGGCACCTTGGTGTCGCCGGCCTGGGCCGCGTCGATGGCCAGGGTCGCGGCGCCCGAACCGTCGGTAACCGTCGAGCCCAGATCGACCAGCTTCTCGTCGAAGGGCGTCTGGTCGTCGCCCCACTCGAAGTCCTTGTATTGCGGGAAGGGATTGGGGTCGGCGCGCAGGCGCACCTCGCCTTGGGTCTGCAGGCCGGAGCCCGGGGCGCCATAGAGGAAGCGGGCGGAGACGGCGACATGGCGGGTCTCGCCGGCGGCCACCGGGACCTGGTCCTGGGCGTTCAGGGTCACGGCCAGCCGCTGCGGCACGAAGTCCTCGACCGAGAAGCTCATATCCCCGACCGGGTCGTCGATCCCTTCGATGGTCAGGCTGGCGCTCCAGCGCCCGCGCGGGGCGGACTTGGGCAGCACGATGTCCTGGGCCACCGCGCCCGCGTCGGCATGGTCGAAACTGATGCGGCGGAACTCGACCCCGGAGGGCCGGCGGATGATCAGCGCGCCCTTGCGGTCCTTCACCGCCTTGGCCTCGCGGTCGCGCACCATGGCGACCACATGCACCGTCTCGCCGGGGCGATAGACGCCGCGGTCGGCATAGAGATAGGCGTCGACATCAGTCTTGGCGGTGCGGCCAGCGGTGGGCGCATCGTCGCCGGTGGGCGCGTTTCGCCCGCCGACGCCCTGGTTGGACAGGTCCACCGGCGAGCGCTCGAGATCCAGCACCGCCAAGTCGCCCAGCGCCCCATAGGCCATGACCATCTTGGGCGCGGAGGCCCCGTCGCCCTTCAGCAAGGGCGCGGCGAACCGCACCCGGCCGTTGGCGTCGGCCTGGCCACTGGCCAGGTCCTCGCCGTTCTTGGCCACCAGGGCGACGCGCACGCCAGGCAGAACCTTGGCGGTCTTCAGCGAACGCACCACGACGTCGAGCGCGTCGGAGCCCGAATAGCTGGTCAGCGCCATATCGGTGAACATGATCCAGCGGCGGGCCTGGGCGGGCGGATTGGGATCGGCGATCGTGCCGTTTGCGCCCTTCAGGTCACGGCCGCCGGAGGCGTCGCGCACCTTGATGACATAGCCGCCGGGCTTCATCTCCTTCAGCACCGCACCGAGCGGAAAGACCGTGGTCACCCGATCGCCAGCCGGGCCCTTGACCGGCATATCGCCCTTCCAGACGATGGCGCCCTCGTCGTCGGGACTGTCGTCGCCATAGTCTTCGGCGTCGTCGCCCTCGGCGGTGGGATCGGGCGCGCTGATCTGCTTGCGCACTAGGTTGCGGTCCGGCACGCGCCAGACCTCGATGGCCAGCTTGGTGACGTTCAGGGTCTCGATGCCGACCCCGTCGGACTCCTCGCGCGGCAGGATGACGCCCTCGCCGGCGAAGCCGACATAGGGCGGTTTTTCGCCGAAGACGAAGTCGACATCGGCATTGGCCGCCAGTGTGTCGCCAGCCTGGTCGGGCAGGCCCTTGAGCAGGGTGACGCGGCGGTCGACCATGCCGAGGCCGCCGACGCAAAGCTGGTCATTGCGCACGCTGACCGCCGGCGCGTGGCCGAGGTCGGGCGAGACCAGCACATAGTCGGCATAGGATTTCGACGCATCGAGCGGGCGGGTGAGCTGGACGCAGGCGACGGGATCGGCCTGGCTGGTGTCGATATGCTGCTGCCAGACCGCGAAGCCGTCCGGTTTGGGCGGCGCGGCGCGAGCGGCGCTGGCGGCGCGCGGCTTGCCGAAGAAGGGCCAGGCGACGCCGTGCTCGATCTGCCCCAGGCCGTTGCCGACGCCGTTGGCGGCCTGGCCGAACAGGCTGCCGCTGTCGGCCATGCGCATGGTCAGCGCTCCGCCGGCGAAACCCAGAACACCGATCGCGACTAGAGCCGCGACGATCCATTTGCGATCCATTGCCCGACCCCCGCGCCCATGCGCCCGGTCTGGGATTGAGGGAACCTCAACCGCAAGGCCGGGTCAATCGCGCGATAACGCTGCTATTTCAAACCCAGGCGCTCCCGCGCGGCTTTGGCGTCCGCGGCGATCTGCGCGGTGAGGGCCTCGAGACCATCGAAATCGAGTTCGGGCCGTAAGAAAGCGATCAGTTCGGTCTCGATGGTCTGGCCATAGAGGTCCTCGTCGAAGTCGAACAGATGCACCTCGAGCCTGGCCTCGACCTTGCCGGTGGCCGGGTTCTCGCCGAAGTTTGCCACGCCGGGGATCAGGCGGCCGTCCGGCAGGCGGGTGCGGGTCGCATAGGAGCCCAGTTTCGGGCGCACATAGTCGCCCGCCCCGACATTGGCGGTGGGAAAACCCAGGGTGCGGCCCAGATGCTGGCCCTCGACCACCACGCCCTCGATGGCGAAGGGACGGCCGAGGATGGCCGCGGCGCGTTCGGGATTGCCGGCCTTCAGCGCCTCGCGCACGACGCTTGAGGAATATTTCGCCGCGTCCGCGTCGCCGAGCTGCGGTGCGATGGAGACCGAAAAGCCGAAGGCCTCGCCATAGCGGCGCAGCGCCTCGGGATCGCCGCTGCGGTCCTTGCCAAAGGTGACGTCGAAACCGGCCGCCACGTGACGTGCGCCCAGGCCGACCGCCAGCACCTCGCGGGCGAAGGCCTCGTCGCTCATGACGGCCAGCGGCTCGTCGAAGGGGATGATGTAGAGAAAGTCCGCGCCCAGCGCTTCCAGGGCGCGGGCCTGCTGGTTGCGGGTGGTGAGCGCGAAGGGCTCTGCGTCCGGGGTGAACCAGCGGCGCGGATGCGGCTCGAAGCTGATGACGCCAAGCGGGGCATCCAGCTCGCCGGCCGCCTTCGCCGCCAGGGCGATGACCGCCCTGTGCCCCAGATGCACGCCGTCGAACTCGCCAAAGGCGATCGCCGCCCCGCGCGCGTCGTCGCCAAGGTCGCCCCAGCCCTCGATGATCTGCAAAGGCAACGGCTAGACCCTTTCTGGTTCAGGTGGAATCATCTGAACCAGGAAAAAATGGTCTAGAATCATTAGGTTAGAGCATGTTCGAGCGGTGAAACCGCCTACACTTTCGCCTAACATGCTCTATGCGCTCCGCCGCGCGACCATCACCACCGCCTCGCCATCGACCGCGGTCTTGTCGTCGACCAGGCAGATGGTTTCCAGCGTCACCCGCGCCTTGTCCGCATCGATGGCGACGACGCGCACCCGGGCGGTCACCACGTCGCCGATACGGATCGGCCGGCGAAAGCGCAGGCTCTGGCTCAGATAGACCGAGCCCGGCCCCGGCAGGTCGTTTCCGAGCACGGCGGAGAGGTAGCTTGCTCCCAGCATGCCATGGGCGATGCGACCCTTGAACGGTGTCGCGGCGGCATAGGCCTCGTCCATGTGCAGGGGATTGGCGTCGCCAGAGACCGCCGCGAAGGCGTCGATATCGGCCTCGGTCACCTCATGGACGTGCTCGGCGCTCTGTCCGACGCTCAGATCTTCCAGACGCAGCCCACCCACCATCGCTCTCCCGCCGTTGGTCATGCTTTTAGCGAAGCGCGCGGTCCTGTCGATCACCAGACGAGGCCGCGCATGGCGAAGCGGGCGTGGCCGCCCTCGCGGGCCAGCAGGGCCCCAAGACGCGCGGGCTCGAGCTCGCCGTCGGCGGCGAGCGCCTCGGCGGCATGGATGCCGTGGGCGATGAACAGGGCGTCCAGACCCTGATCGGCGGCGCCGCCCAGGTCGGTGGCGATGCCGTCGCCGATGCAGAGCGCGCGGGCGCGCTCCAGCGGCCGGCCCAGATGGGCGGCCGCCTCGGTCAGCGACATCTCGTAGATCGGCGCATAGGGCTTGCCCGCCATCACCACCGGTCCGTCCAGCCCGGCATAGAGATCGGCCAGCGCGCCGCCGCAATAGACCAGCTGGTCGCCGCGCTGCACCACCCGGTCGGGATTGGCGCAGATCATGGTCAGGCCGCGGCTGGCGCAGAGGGTCAGGCGTTCGCGATAGTCCTCCGGCGTTTCGACCGTATCGTCGGCCGGCCCGGTGCAGGAGATGAAGACGGCCTCCTCCGGCCCGCTGAAGTCGAGGCCGAGACCGTGGTACAGGGGCGCGTCCCGGTCCGGGCCGATCGCCCAGGCGGGCCCGGGCGCGCGCTTGGCCAGCAGGGCGCGGGTGGCGTCGCCGGAGGTGACCATGGTCGTCCAGGCTTCGTGGGGTACGCCAAGGGCGTCGAGCTGGGGCGACACGTCGGCGGCCGGGCGCGGCGCGTTGGAGATCAGGATCACCGGCCCGCGCTCGGCCCTGAACCGGGTCAAGGCCGCGCAGGCCTCGGCGAAACGCTCGCGGCCATTATGCACGACGCCCCAGACGTCGCAGAGCAGGGCGTCATAGTTTTCGGCGATTTCGGAAAGGCCATGCAGAAGGACGGGCGTGGTCATGGCTGGCGGGTAGCCGCCGCCGGTCGGGGGGTCAACCTCGCGCCGGCTAACGCACGAGGCGCGCTGTGGTCAGCAAGACGCGTGTACGGGTGGCGGCCAGGCCCGCCACGATGGTCCCGCAGGCGCCGCCCAGGTCCGCCTTCAGCGGCACCCGCAGGGTGAAGGCCGTCCAGTCGTAGCTCCAGTCAGCACCCTGGGTGCAGCCCGCGGGCGTCGCCGCATCCAGCCTGGCCTGGTCGGCCGAGGCGCGGTCGAGCACGTCGATGACCCGCCAGTGCAGGCCGGCGAGGCGGAAAAGCCGCTGGTCGTCCGGCCCCTGGGCGGCTTTCAGCGTAAAGCCGAGATAGACCCCGTCCGGGGTCTGGATCAGCACCGGCCGCGTCGGCGCGGTCAGCGCCCAATGACCCGCCAGCCCGGGCGCGTCATCGACCCAGAGGCTCAGGCGCAGCGTCGCCGGCTGCTGCAGGAAGAAGACCACCGGAAAGCCGCGGTCATGGTGACCGTGCCGGTCCGCCCAATGGGTGGTGTAGAAGGCGTAGTACCAGCTGTGGCCCTTGAAGGCGCCCAGTGGCGCGAAGTCCACCACCCGGCAGCGGCGATTGATCGGCACGATGCCGGGGGCGCAGACCCGCGGCGCCTGGACCAGCGGCTGGGCGGGCAGGGCGTTCGGCCAGCCCGCATCTGCGGGTCCGGCGAGCAGGCCGGCCAGCCCGGCGAACGCCGCCGCCCAACGCGCGACCCGGCCTCCAATCGCCATGCCGTCCTCTAATCCCGGTCCCGCCGCCCGTCGGCTCAAGTCGGCCAGCCGACGCTGGCTGTCAAGGCGGCGCTCAGCCCTCGCGGGCCAGGCGCAGGAAGTTGGGTTTGCCCTCGGCGTCCATTCCCAGCATGCCCTCGACCCGGTCCAGGTCGATGACCACGCCCTCGCCCTTGCGCTCAGGATCGGCGTTCCGCTCCCGCTCGGGCGCGCTCTCATAGACGCGGTCGCGCTCGGCCTTGTCGGCGGCGATGCGGGCGCGGCCTGCGAACTGTAGCAACAGCCGCTTGCCGGCGTCGCGGTACATTAGCGCGACGTTCGGATTGGCCTTGATGCCCTCCATGGTCTCGCCCTCGACCCGACGCACCCAGAAGCCGAGCTGATCCGGGCCCAGCGCCTGGACCGAGCCGCGAAAGCTCATGCGCGGCTTGCCGTCGGTGGTGATCGCCGCCAGCAGGATGGGATTGCCGGCCCCAAGCGCGCCGTTGACCAGCTCGCGGACCTCGTCGGGGAGTTCCAGGCTCATCGATCTCTCTCGTTCAAACGGATGTTTGAGGTGTTCGCACGCCATTGGGAAGGCGGCAAGGCGGGGTTAGCATCACGCCTTAACGTGGTGGGAGGGAAGACCCGTGCACAGCCCCTTGTTCGCGCCGGTGATCGCGCTGGTGCTTTGGACCTTCGTGATGTGCGCGTGGCTCTACGCGACGCGGATTCCGGCCATCGTCAAGGCGAAGATCGTCTTCGACCCCACCCAGCCGGCGGCGGCCTTCCACGCCCAGTTGCCGGCGTCGGTGCGCTGGAAGGCGGACAACTACGACCATTTGCTGCAGCAGCCCACGCTCTTCTATGCCGTCGCTCTCGTCCTCGGCCTCACCGGCGCGGACGATGGTCTGAACATCGGCCTGGCCTGGCTCTATGTCGCCTTACGGGTGGTCCACAGCCTGGTTCAGGCGACGGTCAATGTGATCATGATCCGCTTCTCCGTCTTCGCGGTCGCGACGCTGGTCTTGCTGGCGATGGCGGTGCGGGCGGCCTTGGTCGTGTTTTGAGCCGCCTTTGACTCAAGGCTCGCCCCTGAAGCACCATGGCGGGCGCAAACGTCCCGAAAAGGATCCGATATGCTCAATCTGACCCGGCCGGAAGGCTCGGCGCCCGAGGATTTCCATCTTTCCAGGCGCGGTCTGGCCGGTCTGGCCATGTTCGCGGGCTATGCGGCCTATGCGGTGGCGGCGGACGCCGACCCGATCCACACCGACGAGGTCGGACTGACCACCGAGACGGTCATGCTGCCCACCGGCATTCCGGCCTATGTGGCCAGACCCGACGGCCACGGGCGCTACCCGGCCGTTGTGGTGGTCTCCGAGGTGTTCGGCGTGCACGAATATATCCGCGACGTCTGCCGCCGCTTCGCCAAGCTGGGTTATGCCGCCATCGCGCCGGCCTTTTTCGTGCGCGTCGGCGATCCGGCGCCGCTGACCGATTTCGCCGCCATCATGAAGATCGTCGCCGCGGCGTCCGACAAGCAGGTGATGGGCGACATCGCCGCCACGCTCGATTTCCTGAAAAGCCAGGCCTATGTCGAGCCGCGCAAGCTCGCCATCACCGGCTTCTGCTGGGGCGGCAAGTATGTCTGGCTGTCTTGCGAGACCTTCCCGGACTTCAAGGCCGGTACGGCCTGGTATGGCCGACTCGCGCCCGCGGCCAACGCGGCGCCCGATCCCAACGCCCTGTGGCCCATCGACAAGGTGGCCGACCTGCACGCCCCGGTGCTCGGCCTCTACGCCAATCCCGCCAAGGATCCGACCAGCATCCCAGTGCCGGCCATGCGCGAGGCGCTTTCCAAGGCCGGCAAGAGCGGCAGCGAGATCATCATCTATGAGGACGCCGGCCACGGCTTCCACGCCGACTACCGTCCCAGCTACAACGCCGCCGACGCTGCCGACGGCTGGTCACGCCTGTTGGCTCACTTCGCCCTGAACGATGTCCCGCCGCGGCGGGGGCGCTAGGCCTTCTGATCGACCGCGCCGCCGGCGCCGTCCGGTTCGGTTTCCGGATGGGCGTAAGGGTTGGCCGGGGCGGCGTCCGACGGGGCCTCGCCCTTCGACCCCTTGGCGGAGACCACCACCATGGCCGGGCGCACGATGCGGCCCATCAGGTCGTAGCCGGGCTGCAGCACCTCCAGCACCGCGCCAGGGCCGATGTCGTCGGCCGGGCGCTCCATCACCGCCTGGTGCTGGTGCGGGTCGAACTTGGCGCCGCGCGGCGGATCGACCCGCTTCAATCCGTTGCGTTCGAAGGCGGTGAGCAGGTCCTTCTCGGTCATCTCCAGGCCGACGGCGAGGTTCTTCACCAGCGGGTCCTCGGCGTTGGCCGGGGCGTGTTCGCGGGCGCGGGCCAGGTTGTCGGCCACGCCGAGCAGGTCGCTGGCGAACTTCTGGATGGCGAAGGCGCGCGCGTCATTGGCCTCGCGCTCGGCCCGACGCTTGGTGTTTTCGGCCTCAGCGGCGTAGCGCAGCACCTGTTCCTTCAGATTGGCCAGTTCGGCGCGCAGCAGCTCGGTATCTTGAGCCCGGTCTTCGATCTCGTCTTCGGCCGGCGCGGTTTCGTCGGTCATGTCACTCGTTCCTCTAGGCGTTCAGCAGGCGTCCCAGCGCGCGGGCGGTATAGTCCACCAACGGGATCACCCGCGCATAGTTCAACCGCGCGGGTCCGATCACGCCTATCGCGCCCAGAACCTTTTGTCGGCCCGACATATAGGGTGCGGCGATCACAGCGGAACCCGACAGCGAAAATAGCCGCGTTTCGGCCCCGATGAAAATGCGCACGCCCTGGGCGTTCTTGACGTCATCGAGAAGACCGATGAGCTGTTCCTTCTGTTCCAGATCGTCGAACAGCATCCTCACCCGCTCAAGGTCATCCAGCGCGTTGGGCTCGGACAACAGCTTGGCCTGGCCGCGCACGATCAGGGTCCGCGCCACGCCCTCGCCGCCGCTCCAGGCGGCGATGCCCTGCTCCACGAGGCCCGCGGCCGTGGCGTCGAGCTGGCGGCGCGCGCCGTCCAGTTCGCCGCGCATCTCGCTGCCGGCCTCGGCCAGGGTGCGGCCCTTGAGCCGGGAATTGAGGAAGTTCGAGGCCTCGGCTAGCGCCGCCGGCGTCAGGCCGGCGGGCTTCTGCATCAGGCGGTTTTCCACCGCTCCGTCCTCGAACACCATGATGGCCAGGGCCTGGTCGGCGCCCAGGGTGACGAATTCCACATGCTTGACGCCGACGTCGCGCACCGGTGTCACCACCATGCTGGCCCCGCCGGCGAGGCCCGAGAGCAGCTCGCTGGCGGCGCTCAAAGCCTCCTCGAAATTCTGACCGCGGGCGGAAAGCCGGGCGTCGATGTCGCGCCGCTCGCTCTCGATCAGGTCGCCGACCTCGAGAATGCCGTCGACGAATAGGCGCAGGCCCGCATGGGTGGGGATGCGGCCGGCGCTGATGTGCGGCGCGCCCAAGAGGCCCAGTTGGGTCAGGTCCTGCATGGTGTTGCGGATCGAGGCCGGCGAAAGATGGACGCCGCCCTTGGACAGGGTGCGCGAACCGACCGGGTCGCCGGTCTCCAGATAGGCCTCGACCACGCGCCGGAATATGTCGCGGGCGCGCTCGTCCAGTTCGGCGAGGGTGGGCGTTCGAGTTTGGATCAGACTGGTCATGGACGCGTCCGTGGCGATCTAGGATAAGCGCGGCGGAGGGCCTTCGCAAAGCGTCAGGCTTGTTCATGGTTCCAGGAGTCAATTTTGCGTCCATCCCAACGGCTTCCCGACGCGCTTCGCACGGTCAGTTTCGAGACCGGGGTGAACCGCTACGCGGAAGGCTCCTGCCTGATCAGCTTCGGCCATACCAAGGTTCTGGTCACCGCCAGTGTCGATGAGAGCGTGCCGGGCTTCCTGCGCGGGCGTGGGCAGGGTTGGGTCACGGCCGAGTACGGCATGCTGCCCCGGGCCACCCACACGCGCGGCCGCCGCGAGGCGACCGAGGGCAAGCAGTCGGGCCGCAGCCAGGAGATCCAGCGGCTGATCGGCCGCTCCCTGCGCGCCGTCACCGACATGAAGGCGTTGGGCGAGCGGCAGATCTCCATCGACTGCGACGTCATCCAGGCGGATGGCGGCACGCGCACCGCCTCGATCACCGGCGCCTGGGTCGCGCTGCGGCTCGCCACCCGCTACCTGCTGACCGAGGGTGTGATCGCCAAGGACCCGATCCTCGATCAGGTGGCCGCCATTTCCTGCGGCGTACACCAGGACACGCCGGTGCTCGATCTCGATTACGAGGAGGACAGCGCCGCGGAAGCCGACGCCAACTTCGTGCTCACCGGCGCCGGCGACATCGTCGAGATCCAGGCCACCGGCGAACGGCGCGGCTTTACCCAGGCCGAGTTCGAGACGCTGTTCTCGCTGGCGCGTAAGGGCATCGGCGAGCTTATCGCCATGCAGAAGGTCGCTGCCGGGGCCTGAGTCTCAAGTCGGCGCCCGTGGCATCAGGCGCTCTCGTCCAGCAGTTGGCCGAAGCAGATCACCCGACCGTCGCAGTCGCGAACGATAAGTTCGCGGCCAGGGTAGATTTGCCGGTCGATCGGCCCTTCGATGATGTCCGCGCCCTTGGCGCGCAGCTCTGCGGCCAGCGCGGTCGCGTCGTTCGTATAGATATAGGCGTCGATTTGCTCATTCGATCGCTTCCGCGCCGGTGTGGGCAGGGCCTCGGCCGTCACCTGTTTGATCATCAGTCGCACGTCGTCGCGATCGAGCATCACGAAGCTGGGCGGGTTGCCCCAGATCTGGTCGAAGCGGAAGCCCAGCACATCGCGATAGTATTCCGCCGTGGCGAAGACGTCGGCGACGGCGAATCCGGGTGAAACGCGGGTCAGGCGCACTTGCGGCATGCCGGGCTCCTTTGTTCTATGCGTGGGCGACGAATAATGATACTAAAAGTATCTCTAAAGAAACGATCGGTCAAGCCGTGATCTCCAACCTGCAAATTCGCGCCGCCCGCGCCCTGCTCGGCTGGAGCCAGGC
The DNA here is from genome assembly GCA_937890965.1 of uncultured Caulobacteraceae bacterium. GTDB lineage: Bacteria > Pseudomonadota > Alphaproteobacteria > Caulobacterales > Caulobacteraceae > Poindextera. The sequence goes on from CALAEG010000249.1 coordinate 15,625, forward strand.
CAGGTTGGCCGAGGAGGCCGGCGTTTCGGTGATCACCATCAAGCGCATGGAAGCCTCGCCGGAAGCCTTCCACGCGCGGTTCGACATCGTGATGAAGGTCAAGGCCGCCGTCGAGCGCGGCGGGGTGGTCTTTCTGGACGGGACCGATGGATTCAGCCATGGCGTCCAGTTGCGCACGCCCTAATCGATCCCTTCCGCCTCTTCCTCCTCGTCCAGTTCGCCGGGCGGTCCGGGTTCGAAGCTGAGCAGGTCGCCGGGCTGGCATTCCAGTTCGCGGCACAGCGCGTCCAGGGTGGAGAAGCGGATGGCGCGCGCCTTGCCGGTCTTCAGGATCGACAGGTTGGCGATGGTCACCCCCACCCGGTCGGCGAGTTCGGTCAGGGACATACGGCGGTCCAGGAGGATGCGGTCGAGGCGCACGCGGATCGGCATCTGATTTTGAAGCCTTCCAGCGCCTAGATGGTCAGTTCGGCTTCGCGGCGCAGCCGGGCGCCTTCGCGGAACACCTCCGCCAGCACGAACACCACCAGCACCGCGAACCAGGTGGTCAGGTTGAGGCCGCCGGCCAGTTGCGTCTCATGCGCGGCCAGCCGCGCGTCCAGCAGGGTCATCGGATAGCGGATCATTTCGAGCAGACCGAGCGCCGCCAGCATCGCGCCGATCAGGCGCAGGCGGCTGACATTCCTGGGGTGAAAGGGATCGCCCGTGGTCAGGGTGGCGAAGATCCGGCGCAGCGCGCCGACGATGACCAGGACGCCGGCGGCATAGAGGCCGGCGCCGAGCAGTTCGGCGGCGATCTCCGGCCCGCTCAGGCTGTCGCCGCTGAGACCGTTCCGGATTGCTTGGCTGAACAGGGCTGGATTGAGATCGAAGAGCAGCGAGGCGACCATGCCGAGGCCGATCAGCAGGATGCTGATGCAGAGCGCGACATAGACCACGTCGAGGATGATTTTCAGGAAGCTGGAGACCGAGCCGGGTCCAAGAGCGCGCATGGCTGGCCTCGCCGTGTTTATTGGGGCGCTGGTGCGCGCCCGGTTTCGCCGCCGGTCCCTTCTCACGCCCGGCATGCGGGAGCAATCAAAGGGCCGGCGGCGAGGATGCTCCGGCTTGGCGCGGGGTCAAGGCGTCGCGCTTAGAGCGCATGGGCAATCAGGGCCAGCGCGGCCACCGGAAGCGCGGCCAGGAGGGCGAGATTGCCGAAGGTCATCGCGAAGCGATCGACCAGGTCGAGGAGAGAATGGTTCATTGTCTTTGTCCCGGTTGGTTGTTGCGGTGCAGCATTTGGGGCGGTGAAGCTTGTTTTCAAGGGCTGTTAAGCACCGTCCTTGATTGAGAGGAATACAAAATCATCGATTCTCGATCAAGGGATTTATCGATAAACAATATTAAACTTTTGCAATTCATTACATTTTTGCAATGCAGCAAAGCCCGCGCCACCGCCGCCGCTTGCATCGCGGGGTGCGATCGGAAAGAGAATCCCCGTAAGTCCTTTGTTCCGTAAGGAAAGCCGACCATGCCGCTGTTCCTACCCGCGGGCGCCCGGCTGATCGCGGCGACCCACAATGCCGGCAAGGCGCGGGAGCTGGTCGAGCTGCTCGACGGTCGGTTTTCGGTGACATCGGCCGCCGAACTGGGCCTGACCGAGCCCGAGGAGACCGAAACCACCTTTGTCGGCAACGCCGTGCTCAAGGCGCGATTGGCCGCCGACGCCAGCGGGCTGATCGCCCTGGCCGACGATTCCGGCCTCTCGGCGACCGCGCTCGACGGCGCGCCGGGAATCTATTCCGCCCGCTGGGCCGGCCCGACCCACGACTTCGCCATGGCCATGGCCAAGCTCGAGGAGCGGCTGGAGGCGGTCGAGTCCAACGACCGTTCGGCCTGGTTCACCTGCGCGCTCGCCCTGGCCTGGCCGCAAGGCGCGGCGATCGTGGTCGAGGGCCGGGTCGACGGGCGGCTGCGGTTCCCGCCGCGCGGCGACAAGGGCTTCGGCTATGACCCGGTCTTCCTGCCGGAAGGCCTCGACCGCAGCTTCGGCGAGATGGAGGCTGAGGAAAAGTTCGCGCTCAGCCACCGCACGCGCGCCTTCGAAAAGCTGAAGGCGGCGGTGTTTTGACAGACTCTCTCGCGGCGAAGCCGTTCGCCATCCCCCCGCTCGCCGTCTATGTGCACTGGCCCTACTGCGCGCGCATCTGCCCCTATTGCGACTTCAACGTGGTCAGGGCCCGCCGCGGCGGCGAGCCGGCGTTGCTGGCCCGGGCCATCGTCCGCGATCTAGCCGGCCAGGCCGCGGACCTGGGTCCGCGGCGGCTGAGCTCGATCTTCTTCGGCGGCGGCACGCCGTCGCTTATGACGCCCGAGCAGGTCGGCGAGATCGTCGCCGCCGCCCGCGCGCTCTGGCCCGGCGAGGCAGAGGTCGAGATCACCCTGGAGGCCAATCCCACAGATGCGGAGGCCGGGCGGTTCGCCGGTTTCGCGGACGCCGGCGTGAACCGCCTTTCGCTCGGCGTGCAATCGCTCGACGATGCGGCCCTGGCCTTCCTCGGCCGCAACCATGACGCCGCCCAGGCAAGGCGGGCGGTGGCCGCGGCGCTCGCTGCCTTCGACCAGGTTTCCATCGACCTGATCTATGCCCGCCCCGGTCAGTCGGTCGCCGACTGGGCGCGCGAGCTTGGCCGGGCCATCGCGCTCGGCCCCAGCCACGTCTCGCCCTATCAGCTGACCATCGAGCCGGGGACGGCCTTCGCGCGGGCCGTGTCGCGTGGCGCGATGACGCCGGTGGACGAAGACACCGGCTACGCCCTCTATGAGACCACGCAAGACCTGCTGAGCGACGCCGGCTTCGAGGCCTACGAGGTGTCCAACCATGCCCGGGGCCGGAACGCCCGCTCGCGCCACAATCTGGCCTACTGGCGTGGCTGGGACTATCTCGGCGTCGGCCCCGGCGCCCACGGCCGGCTGACCCTCGGCGTCGGCCGCGTCGCCACCGCGACGGCGCGCAAGGTCGCCGACTATATCGCCCGCGTCGAGGCGACAGGCCTTGGGGTCGTCGACCGCAACAGGCTTTCCCCGCGCGAAGCAGCGACCGAGCGGTTGCTCATGGGCTTGCGGACCGACGAAGGCGTGGCCTGGGGCGAGCTTGCCGTTCT
>CALAEG010000250.1 GCA_937890965.1 uncultured Caulobacteraceae bacterium
TGCAGGCGATCCGCGCCACGCGGCCCTTTGACGGACGGCTTTTCCAGACCGAAGCTGGGGCTCAGGCGGTCCAGCCACCGTCGATTACATGCACGGCGCCGGTGGTGAAGCTGCTCTCGTCCGAGGCCAGATAGACGGCCAGCGACGCCACCTCGTCCGGCGCACCCAGCCGCCCCATGGGCTGGCGGTCGACGAAGCTCTTCAGGACCGCCTCGGGATCGCCCGGCAGGGCGGCCATTCGCGCCCGCAGCGACGGGCTGGCCACCGTGCCCGGCGCAATGGCGTTGCAGCGCACGCCCTGGCCGACAAAGTCCGCGGCGATGGAGCGGGTCAGGCCGATGACGGCGGCCTTGGTGGCGCCGTAGGCAAACCGGTTCGGCACGCCTTTGATGCTGGAGGCGACCGAAGCCATGTTGACGATCGAGCCCCGCCCTTGCGCCAGCATGCTCGGCAGCACAGCCTTGCAGATGCGGAACATGGCGGTGACGTTTACATCCCATGAGGCGCGCCAATCCTCGTCGTCGCAGTCGAGAATGGAGCCCTGGTGCACGTAGCCGGCGCAGTTGAACACCACGTCGAAGCTCGGCATCTCCGCGAACAGAGCCGCGATGGCGGCGGCGGCGGTGACGTCCAGCCGCCGCGTTTCCGCGCCGGCGAGCCCTGCCAGGGCGGCCTCGTCGAGGTCGGTGGCGACCACACGCGCGCCTTCATCCAGGAACCGCGCCGCCGTCGCGCGCCCGATCCCCTGGCCGGCGGCCGTCACCAGACAGGTCTTGCCCGCCAGACGCCCCGTCATCAGAGGTCGTATTCGTACATAACGACCGAGGCGGCCTCGGCGTCGCGGCCTTCGTAGAGGCCGCGCGCTGGGGGGTTGTCGGTCTCGGTGACGATCCAGGCCTGGGCGCATCCCAACTGGGTTCCAAGCGCCATGGCGTCATCCAGCAGGCGTTGCGCTATGCCCTGACGTCGAAGCGCGGGGGTCACGGCCAGATCGTCGATATAGAGGTCCGGTGGCCGGTCGGGGTGGTGATGAACGATGGCGGCGAGCTGGCCGACCACGACCTCGTCGACCCGCGCGACGATCATGATGTGGCCGGGTTCCGCCAGGAAGGCGGCCAGCCACGCCGGATCGACCGATGCGTCGAGAACCTCAGGCGCCAGACTGGCCAGAACGGCGGCGTCTCCGGGGCCAAGGCGGGTCAGTGCGACATCCATGCTCGAGCCTATAACCCGATCGATACCGCCGGCGCGAACGATCCCGATAGCGGCCGGGCGAAGGTCAGGATCAGGTCCGGGCCATCCTGGCTCAGGGCGACGGGGCTGCCATCGGCGAGCAACTTCGCCTCGCCGGCCACGGTCAGGTCGCGAATGCGCAGCCGCTCACCGTGGGGCGACCCCAGCACGATCAGGTTCAGCCGCCCCTCCGAGCAGGTGAACCGCACCGGCAGGCCCTCGTCGGCCACGGCTTCCGCCCGCGTCCAGGGACGGGTTCCATAAATCGCCTCGCCATTGGCCCGCAGCCAGGCCCCGAACGCCTTCAGCCGCGCCGCCTGCGCTTCGGGAATCGCCCCGTTCGCCCGCGGGCCGACATTGAGCAGCAGGTTGCCGTTCTTCGACACACCATCGATGAAGTCTCCCAGCAGGGTCTCGAACGGCGCGTAGTCGGCCTCGGTGTCGTTGCGGTTGAAGCCGAAGGAGTGGCTCATGCCGCGGGTCGCCTCCCACTTCTTCGTCTCGATCTCGGGAAAGCGGGCATATTCTGGCGTGCGAAAGTCGCTGTGCGGCACCACCGCCGGGATGATGCCGTCGAAGGCCGTGGGGTCGCGCAGCACCCGCGCCTTGATCCGCTCGTCCATCGCCCGTCGCGCCGCGGCATCACGCAAGGGGCTGGCATCAGGATCGCCCGCGACCCAGCGATCGTTCACAACGCCATCGGGCACGGCGTTGTAGTAGTCGGCGAACAGATGGTTCAGCCTGCCCTGAGGCGTCGGCCAGGAGATGTCGTTCCACACCAGGCTGGGCTGATAGCGGTCGATCAGCTCGCGCACTTGGGCGTCGGCATAGTCCGGATAGGGCCCGCCCGGCGTCGAGCCCATGAAGTCGGCCATAGTCAGAACCGGTTCAGTGTTGAAGGTCCAGTCGATGCCGCCGGAATAGTAGACGCCGAAGCGCAACCCCGCCGCCCGCACCGCCGCGGCTAGCTCGCCGACGATGTCGCGCGCGGTAAACCATTGGGCGCGCTGAGTATTCTGCACGCCGCTCGGCCAAAGGCAAAACCCGTCATGGTGCTTGGTGACCAGCACCACATAGCGAGCGCCGGCGTCGCGGAAGCTTTCCGCCCAAATGCCGGGATCCCAATCCTTCAGGCCCTCGACGAAGGGCGCCTTGAACGCCTCATACGGCCGGTCGCCATAGGTCGCCTTGTGGAACTCGGCCGAGGGTGTGCCGGGGACCTTGATCGCGTTGGCGTACCACTCGGTATAGGGCGTCATGGCTACGGCCCGGTCATAGTCGGTCTTGAAGGCGTCGGAGATATTGCCCAGCCGCGCCGCGAACCCCGGTATGGCGAACAGGCCCCAGTGGATGAAGACGCCGAACTTGGCCTCGTCATACCAGGATGGCAGGGGTCGGCCATTCAGCGAGGCGAGATCGGGGGTGTATCGGGTCGGGCTCATTCGCCACCTTCCCCAACCTTGCTCCGAGGGTCAAACGATCGTACCGAACAGGGCGCCGACGCCGGAGGTCACCGCCATGGCCAAGGCGCCCCAGAACATCACGCGTATGGCGCCCTTTAGAACGCTGGCGCCGCCGGCTTGCGCCGCCAAGGCGCCCAGAATCGCGAGAAATATAAACGAGGTCGCGGCCACCAGGACGGGCAGCACGGCCTGGGGCGCTATGGCGCAGACCAGAAGCGGCATCGCCGCGCCGATCGAGAAGCTGGCGGCCGAGGCGAGCGCCGCCTGCAGCGGCCGGGCCTTCAGGGTCTCGGAGATGCCGAGTTCGTCGCGGGCATGGGCGCCCAGGGCGTCATGCGCCATCAGCTGATCGGCGACCTGTTTGGCCAGGGCCGGAGCGAGGCCGCGGCCGACATAGATCGCCGCCAGTTCGCGGTGCTCGGCCTTGTCGTCCTTTGCGAGTTCCACGCGTTCCAGCGCCAGATCCGCCTGCTCGGTATCCGCCTGCGACTGCACCGAGACATATTCGCCCGCAGCCATCGACATGGCGCCGGCGACCAGGCCGGCCACCCCGGCGATCAGAACCGCGCCTCGCCCGCCATGCGCCGCGGCGACGCCCAGAATCAGGCTCGCCGTCGACAATATGCCGTCGTCGGCGCCCAGCACCGCAGCCCGCAGCCAACCGACACGTCCGGTGCGGTGCCTTTCCAGCATATGACGCGCCATAGGGTCTCCCGAACCGGCCCCCGACCTGTCACCCGCGCGTGAGTCGCCGGCAAACATCGTCTAGCTGCTCTAACGTCTTGTAGCGGATGGTCAGTTCCCCGCCGCCGCGCCGGTGGGCGATTTCGACCGCCAAGCCCAGGGCGCGAGCCAGGTCTTCCTCCAGCGCGCGGGTATCGGCGTCCCGGCGCGGCGCGTCCTCATCGTGCGGACGGGCCGGCGCGGCGTCGGACTGGGCGCGGCGGGCCAGGGTCTCAGCGGCGCGCACGCTCAGGCCCTGCTCGACCACCCGATGGGCCAGGACCAGCGGATCGGGGGCTGAGGCGACCGCGCGGGCATGGCCAGCGGAAAGCTTGCCAAGGCGCAGCATGATCACCACCGTCGGCGGCAGGTCGAGCAGGCGTAGGGTGTTGGCCACATGGCTGCGGCTTTTGCCGACGGTGCGGGCGACATCCTCCTGGGTGCGACCGAACCGGTCCATCAGGGCGCGGTAGCCGCTGGCCTCTTCGATCGGGTTCAGGTCGGCGCGCTGGACGTTCTCGATAATGGCGATCTCGAGTGTCTCCAGGTCGTCGAGTTCGCGCAGGATGACGGGGATGGTGGTCAGGCCGGCGGCCTGAGCGGCGCGCCAGCGTCGTTCGCCGGCGACGATCTGGTATTCGCCCGGCTGCTCCGGCGACGGGCGCACCAGGATGGGTTGCAGGACGCCCCTTTCGCGGACGGAAACGGTAAGCACCTCGAGATCGTCGACGTCGAAATCCATCCGCGGCTGGGCGGCGTTGCGATGGATCTGCTCGATGGGAATCTCGCGATTGCCCGCCGCGGCGCCCTCGCCGGCGGCGGCAGCCTCATCGAGCAGGGCCGACAGCCCGCGGCCAAGTCCCCGGCGCTCGGTCATCAGGCGGCGACCACGGCGCGTCGCGCGCGTTCGCGGCCGACCACTTCCCGCGCCAGGTCGAGATAGGCGCGGCTGCCGGCGCATTTCAGGTCATAGACCAGCACCGGCTTGCCGAAGGAGGGCGCCTCGGAAACCCTTACGTTACGGGGGATCATGGTCTGATAGACCTTGTCGCCGAAGTGGGCGCGGACATCGGCGGCCACCTGGTCGGAGAGGCGGTTCCTGCGGTCGTACATGGTCAGCACCAGGCCCTGGATCTCCAGCCGCGGATTGAGACTGCCGCGCACCAGCTCGACCGTGCGCATGAGCTGGGTGAGGCCTTCGAGCGCGAAGAATTCGCACTGCAGCGGCACCAGAACGGCATCGGCCGCGGTCATGGCGTTGACCGTGAGCAGGTTGAGCGAAGGCGGGCAGTCGATCAGCACGTAAGTATAGGCGCCCGGTCCACGATCGTCGCGCAGGGGTTGCAGCGCATCGCGAAGGCGGAAGGAACGCCGCGGCGACGCAGCCAGCTCGATCTCGGCCCCGGAAAGGTCTGGGTCGCAGCCGAGCAGGTCGAGGCCGGGCAGGGCGGTGGGCCGGGCGGCCTCGGCGATGGCCGCGCCATTGACCACAACGTCATAGACCGTGCTCTGGGCGCCGCCGCGCGACATGCCCAGCCCGGTGGAGGCATTGCCTTGCGGATCGAGGTCGATCAGCAGCACGCGCTCGCCAACCGCGGCCAGAGCGGTACCGAGATTGATGGCGGTGGTGGTCTTGCCCACTCCGCCCTTCTGGTTGGAGACCGACAGCACCCTTAAGCCGGAGTCAGACATGCTTTAGCTTCCTCATCCGAACGATGCGGCCGTCGGTATGGCTGAGGCTATCGATCAGCTCGGCCTCGAATTTCCAGGATGTGGTGGCGGCCTCGAGCTCAGCCACAACATCTTGGCCCTTCATGAACAGTCCGATCGCGCCCCGCCGCAGGTAGGGCTGAGCATAGCGGAAAAGTCGGTTCAAGGGAGCGCAGGCGCGCGCGGCGACCACATCGACGCTGATGTCGAGGTCTTCGGCCCGCGCATGGTGCACCATGGCCGGCAGGGCCAGGGTGACGACGATCTCCTCCAGAAATCGGCAGCGCTTGGCCATACTCTCGATCAGATGGACCGTGGCGCCCGGCCTGCCCTTCAGAAATATGGCCAGGACCAAGCCCGGAAAGCCCGCCCCGGCACCCAGATCGGCCCAGCGCAAGGCCTCCGGCTCCAGCCTGAGCAGCTGGGCGCTGTCATAGGCGTGGCGCAGCCAGAACTCAGCCAGGGCCGAGGGGCCGACAAGGTTCATGCGGGTATTCCAGTCGGCCAGCGCCGCGCGAAAAACCTCCAGATCGGCCATCTGCATCGGCGTGGCCTTTGTTGCGTCCTGAAACTCGGCCGCGCCAAAGACTTGATCGATAACGGTTTCTTCGGTCATGAGTCAGGCAGCGCGCGCGCGACGGGCATGGGCGAGCAGGGCGGTGAGGGCGCCGGGGGTCACGCCCTCGATGCGCGAGGCCTGGCCGAGCGTGCGCGGGCGGACGGCGGCGAGTTTTTCCCGCGCCTCGGTCGAGAGACCGCCGATGCCGGCATAGTTCAGGTCGTCGGGCAGGGCGAGAGCCTCGTCCTTGCGGAAGGCTGTGACATCGGCGGCCTGACGGTCGAGATAGCCGGCATAGGCCGCCTCGATTTCGATCTGCTCGCCCGCGAAGGCGGGCCAATTCGCGATTTCCGGCCATACCGTCGCCAGTTCGGTCAGGCCGATGCCGGCATAGGCCAGAAGCTGCACCACGTCGCGCCGCTGGCCGTCGGCCTTGACCGCCAGACCGGCGCGGATCGCCTCGGTCGGGGTCAGCTTCAGCGCATGAGCACGGGCGCGAATCTCGTCCAGGATCGCGGCCTTGGCGGTGAAGGCTCCGGCGCGCTCAGAGCCGACTGAACCCAGCGCAATCCCGCGCGCGGTCAGCCGTTGGTCGGCATTGTCGGCGCGCAGGGTGAGGCGGAACTCGGCGCGGCTGGTGAACATCCGGTAGGGCTCGGTCACGCCGCGGGTGACCAGGTCGTCGATCATCACGCCAAGATAGGCCTCATCGCGGGCGAACACCGCCGGCTCGGCGCCGGAAGCGGCGCGCGCGGCGTTCAGCCCGGCGATCAGGCCCTGGCCGGCCGCCTCCTCGTAACCGGTGGTGCCGTTGATCTGACCGGCCAAATAGAGACCGGGCAGGCGCTTGACCTCCAGCGAGGGCCTGAGCTCGCTTGGGTCGACATAGTCGTATTCGATGGCGTAGCCGTAGCGCTTGATCGCCACGGATTCGAGACCCGGAATCGTCCGGATGAAGCGGTCCTGCGTCGCCTCGGAGACCGAGGTCGAGATGCCGTTCGGATAGACGGTGTCGTCGTCGCGCCCTTCCGGCTCCAGGAAGATCTGGTGGCTGGTCTTGTCGGCGAAGCGGACCACCTTGTCCTCGATCGAGGGGCAGTAGCGGGGTCCGCGCCCCAGCGCCCGGCCGCCATAGACCGCTGATTCCGTTAGCCGTTCGGCGATGATCGCGTGCGTCTTCGCCGTGGTCCAGGTGACACCGCAGGCGACCTGGGACCGGTCGACCGACGCGGTCATGAACGAGAATGGGATGGGCGCCGCGTCGCCGGCCTGCATCTCCAGCCCGTCCCAGGCGATGGTTCGGCCATCCAGCCGCGCCGGCGTGCCGGTCTTCAGCCGGCCCATGCGCAGATCGAGCCCATAGAGCCGGTCGGCCAGCCCGATCGCCGGGGCATCGCCGACACGGCCGGCGGGGGTGCGGGTCTCACCACGGTGGATGACACCACGCAAAAACGTGCCGGTGGTCAGCACCACCGCGCCGCCGAGCCAGCTTTCGCCCGCGGCGTCTTTCACGCCAACAACGCGGCCGTCGGCCAGGACCAAGTCCTCGATCGCCGCGGCGATCACGGTGAGGTTGGCCTGTTCGGCCAGAGTCCGCTGCATCGCGGCGCGATAGACGGCGCGGTCGATCTGGGCGCGCGGGCCACGCACCGCCGGTCCCTTGGAACGGTTGAGCATACGGAACTGGATGCCAGCCTCGTCCGCCAAGCGGCCCATCAGCCCGTCGAGGGCGTCGATCTCGCGCACCAGATGGCCCTTGCCCAGGCCGCCGATGGCCGGGTTGCATGACATTTCGCCAATGGTTTCAAGCTTGTGCGTCAGCAACAGGGTGCGCGCGCCGGTGCGCGCCGACGCCGCGGTGGCTTCACAGCCGGCGTGACCGCCGCCGATGACAATGACATCCCAGTGGGTTGAAGGTGCTGACATGATCGACCAAGGGCGCCGTCCGTCGGCGCTGTTCCTTATAACTTGGGGCCGCCGCTGTTTCACGTGAAACATTGCCGCGCGGTCCGGGCCGATGTTTCACGTGAAACAGACCTATTTGCCGACGCAGAACCTGGCGAACACCCGATCCAGCACGTCTTCCGGATCGACCCGACCGGTCACCCGCGCCAGACCGCGGGCGGCGAGACGGACATCCTCCGCCGCCAACTCGACCTCGATCGGCGCGCTGAGCGCAGCCGCCGCCCTGGCCAGATGCTCGCGCGCCGCGACAAGGTCCTGCCGATGCCGCGCCCGGGTCGCGGCGGGAAACTCCCCGCCGGAGAGCAACTGAACCACACGCGCCGTCAGCAGCTCGCGCAGTTGGTCCAATCCCAGGCCTCGCGTCACCGAGACGTCGGCGATGTCAAGATTGTGGGCGCTCGCCCAGGCGCTGACCGCGGCCCCGGCCGGCAGCGGCGCCAGATCCCGCTTGTTGAGGACACAGACGTCCCCCGACCTGGCCAGCGCCGCCGGGTCCCGCCAGCGCTCGTCCTTTGCGGCGACGTCAACAACGATCAGCCTCAGGTCGGCGGCCTCGGCCAAGGCCCCAGCCCGCCGCACCCCCTCAGCCTCGATCGCGCCCTTCGGGGTCCGCAGGCCGGCGGTATCGCCGATCAAGACGCGATAACCGGCCAGGTTCAGCGCCACCTCGATCACGTCGCGGGTCGTGCCCGGCGTCGGCGTCACAATGGCGGCGTCACGGCCGGCCAGGGCGTTGAGCAGGCTCGACTTGCCGGCATTGGGGGCGCCGATCAAGGCGATACGGAAGCCTTCGCGCACCCGCTCGCCGCGTTCACCCTCGGCCAGGGCGGCGTCGATTTCACGTGCGACATTCTCAAGCAAGGGCGCCGCGCCGCGCGCCACCTCGGCCGGCAGGTCCTCGTCCGGAAAATCCACCGCCGCTTCGAGCATGGCCAGGGCTTCGATCAGGGCTTCGCGCCAGGCGGCGTGCCGGCGGGCCAGATCGCCGTCGAGTTGGGCCAGGGCCTGGCGTCGCTGCGCATCGGTTTCTGCCTCGACTAGGTCGCCGATCGCTTCGGCCTGGCTGAGGTCGAGCTTGCCGTTCTCGAACGCTCGGCGGGTGAATTCGCCGGGTTGGGCCAGGCGCAAACCTAGGCCCAGCAAGGCCTCGGTCACCCCGTCGATGACCGCCGCGCCGCCATGCAGATGCAGTTCGGCGACATCTTCGCCGGTATAGCTGTGCGGTTGTGGAAACCACAGCACCAGGGCCTGATCCAGGGATTCGCGGTCGAGGGGGCGCTTCAGCCCCCTCAAACTGGGGCGGCGCGTTCTCGGTCGCGCGCCGGTCAAGGCTTGCAAGGCCGCGCCGGCGCCGGGTCCTGAAAGCCGCACGATCGCCACGGCCGCGCGGCCGGGCGCGCTGGCCATGGCGAAAATGGTGTCGCCCATTGCGACTCAGCGCTTGGGGCCGGCGGCGGCCATCAGCTTGGCGAACTGCTCCTGGGCCGCGCCGCCGAAGGCCAGCCAGTTCTTCATCAACTCCTCGGGCTGCAGGGCCGCCATATTGGCGGTCATGCGCTTCTGCATTTCGTCGACCAGCTTTTCGTTCAGCCCCGCGACATCGGGCAGTCCCAGCGCGGCGCGCGCCTCTTGAGGCGTGCAGTCCACTTCAATCGTCACCTTCATGTCAAAACCCTCCGCTCGGCCACAATTTTGTTATGGGCCTTTGCTCAGCCGCGAGGCTAGTAGCAATTGCGGCGTTGGCGGAGAGCCCCGCGCTCGACGTGTTCAAACGCAATCTGGGTTGAACCATCATGCTAGCTATTCAAGCGACGAAAGCGGGCGGGCCCGAGGTGCTCGAAGCGATCGATCTGCCGATTCCGCAGCCCGGTCCCGGGCAGATCCGCATCCGCCACCACGCCATCGGCCTCAACTTCATCGATACCTATCAGCGTTCGGGCCTCTACCCGATGCGCCTGCCCGCCGTGCTCGGCCAGGAGGCCGCCGGCGTCGTCGATGCGATTGGCGAAGGCGTCAGCGGCTGGGACAAGGGTGATCGCATCGCCTATTCCGGCCAGACGGGCGCCTATGCCGCGTTTCACGTGGTTCAGGCCGAACGCGTACTTCGCCTGCCGGACGGCGTCTCGTTCGAGATCGCGGCGGCCTCGCTGTTGAAGGGGATGACGGCGGAGTTTCTGCTGCACCGTTGCTATCCACTCAAGGCCGGCGAGACCATCCTGGTCCATGCAGCGTCCGGCGGCGTCGGCACCATCCTGGTGCAATGGGCCAAGGCGATCGGCGCGGTGGTGATCGGCACGGTCGGCTCCGCCGCCAAGGCTGATTTGGCCCGCGACAACGGATGCGATCACGTCATCCTCTATCGCGACGAGGACGTGCCGGCCCGCGTGCATGATATCACCGAGGGCCGCGGCGTGGGCGTCGCCTACGACTCCGTCGGCAAGGACACCTTCGAAGGCACCCTGGCCAGCCTCGGCCGGCGCGGGCTTTTCGTCAGTTTCGGCAATGCGTCGGGCCCGGCGCCGGCGGTCGAGCCCGGCCGGCTGATGCGGGCGGGATCGCTGTTTCTGACCCGGCCCACCCTTTTCGACTACACAGCCACGCCGGAGGACCTCGCCGAAAGCGCCGCGGCCCTGTTCGCGGTCATTGCGTCGGGCGTCGTGAAGATCGAGATCGGCCAAACCTTCCCGCTTAAGGACGCGCGCCGCGCGCATGAGGCGCTCGAGGGCCGCGAGACGGTCGGGGCGAGCCTGCTGATCCCTTAAGGGACCCGGCCTATTTGGCGATCGCCGCCTGATAGGCCGGCCGGGTCTTCACCCGCGCCCAGTAGTCGGCGATGGGCGCCGGATAGTCTTCGGCAAACCCGAGCGAGGCGCCCATGTTCAGCGCATAGACCACCGAAATGTCCGCCGCGGTGAAGGCCTCGCCGGCCAAGTGCGAGCTCTCGCTAAGCCGCCCGGTCAGCGCCTTGACCCGGCGGCTGAACAGGGTGCGGCAGAGACCGGCGGTGAAATTGTCCTTCTGGTCGTCGGGCGCGAGGAAGCGGGTGCCGACCAGCGGATTGAGGAAGGCCGAGAGCGAACCTTCGCCATAGACCAGGTACTGCAGATAGGCCGGATAGGTCGGGTCTTCCGCCGCCGGCGCCAGCGGCGTCGGCCCATAGCGGGCGGCGAGATACTGGACGATGGCCACCGATTCCGACATGGCCACATCGCCGTCGATGATGGCCGGCAAGGCGCGGGCCGGATTGACGGCGATGAATTCCGGGCTGGAGCGGCCGATGGCTTCCGGGGCCAGCTCATAGTCGAGCCCCATCTCCTCGGCCATCCAGATCACACGAAGCGAGCGGCTGCCGCTGGCATGAAAGATCTTCAGCATCGCTCCGTCAGGTCTGTCAGGTATTCATTGTCTGGAAGAAGTCGTCGTTGTTCTTGCTTTGCTTCAGTTTATCGAGCAGGAACTCGATCGCATCTTGCGGGCCCATGGGGCTCAGGATGCGGTGCAGGATATTCACCTTCTGGAAGTTTTCCTTCGGGGTGATCAACTCTTCCTTACGCGTACCGGACTTCAGGATGTCGATGGCCGGATAGATGCGCTTGTCGGCCACCTTGCGGTCCAGGATGATTTCCGAATTGCCGGTGCCCTTGAACTCTTCGAAGATGACCTCGTCCATCCGGCTGCCGGTGTCGATCAGCGCCGTTGAAATGATGGTCAGCGAGCCGCCCTCTTCGATGTTCCGCGCCGCGCCGAAGAAGCGCTTCGGGCGCTGCAGGGCGTTGGCGTCGACCCCGCCGGTCAGCACCTTGCCGGATGACGGCACCACGGTGTTGTAGGCGCGGCCGAGCCGGGTGATGTTGTCCAGCAGGATGACCACGTCACGCTTGTGCTCGACAAGGCGCTTGGCCTTTTCAATCACCATTTCAGCCACTTGCACGTGGCGCGAGGCCGGCTCGTCGAAGGTCGAGGAGATGACCTCGCCCTTCACCGTGCGTTGCATGTCGGTGACTTCTTCCGGCCGTTCGTCGACCAGCAGCACGATCAGGTAGCATTCCGGATGGTTGGCGGCGATCGCCTTGGCGATGTTCTGCATCATGATGGTCTTGCCGACCCGGGGCGGTGCGACGATCAGGCAGCGCTGGCCCTTGCCAAGCGGGGCGACGATGTCGATCACCCGGCCGGTGCGGTCCTTCAGCGTTGGGTCTTCGATCTCCATCTTCAGCCGCTCTTCCGGATAGAGCGGGGTCAGGTTGTCGAAGGCGACCTTGTGGCGGACATTTTCCGGTGGCTCGAAATTGACCTGGGTCACGGTGACCAGGGCGAAATAGCGCTCGCCTTCGCGTGGCGAGCGCACGCCGCCCTCGACCGTGTCCCCGGTGCGCAGGCCGTAACGGCGGATCTGCGATGGGGAGACATAGATGTCGTCGGGACCGGAGAGATAGTTGGCCTCCGGACTGCGCAGGAAGCCGAAGCCGTCCTGCAGGACTTCCAGCGTGCCGGAGCCGGAGATGTCGACGCCTTCCTCGGCCACGGCCTTGAGGATGGCGAACATCATGTCCTGTTTGAGCATGGACGAGGCGTTTTCGATCTCCAGCGCCTCGGCGAAGGTGACAAGATCGGCCGCGGGCTTTTCCTTCAGCTCCTGCAGCGACATGCGCGTCATGCCCATGGCCGCGATGGCGTGGCTGGCGGCGGTGGGTTCCTCGGGGCCGTCCGCCGCGTCGGCGTCGGCTGAGTCGAGGACGTCACCCATGGGATCGGCGTCTTCGGGCTCGGCGAGGGTGTCTAGGGTGGTCTCAGTCATGTTGAACTCTGATTTCGAATTATCGGGCCGCTCATGCGGCCGCTGGAGCCCCCGATTGAGGGGCCGGATTAAGGTCTTTGGATGCGCCGGGTCCTGAAGTGATGGGTCGGCGCGAAGGGGAGGATCAGACGGATGTCGCGGCTCAGGCGGGCGCGGGTCTGATGAGAGGAGGTGGGCTAAGCGGCGAACCGCCTTGCTTCACAGGAAGCGGAACCACAGGCTGAGCCTCAGGTCAAGCGCGACCGCTGGTTTGGCGTCAGGCGCCGAACTTGGTGGTGGCGGCGATGACGACGACGATGGCGACCAGGAAAGGCACCTCGTTGGTCATGCGCCAGAAGCGTTCGGAGTGGATGTTGCGGCCCTCGGCAAAGGCTCGGCGAGATACGGCGAGAAACCCGTGCCAAGCGGAAAGTGCCACGAACCCGGCGATCTTGGTCAGGAACCAAGCCTGGAGCCAGAAATGGGGACCGCGCCGCCCAAGGTCAAGCCAGACCATGCAACCGCCGAAGACCAAGACCATGATCATCGCCGGATTGATGATCATGCGCAGCAGCTTCACCTCCATCACCTTGAAGGTCTCGTCCATCTCCGAACCGGGCGTGGCTCGCGTGTGGTAGGCGAATAGTCGCGGCAAATAGAGCAGGCCCGCCATCCAGGCGATGACGGCGACGATATGGAGCCCGCGCACCACATTGAAGACCAGGTCCGAATTCACCCGACGCCCCCTTCGGCTCTGAGCGGACATTTCGACCATGCCGCCGCGCAGGTAAAGCCCGATCCGGCCGCGACGCCGCCCGGCCGATTCAGCGCCGCGACGGTCAGCTCCGCCAGCCCATCGATAAAGCCGGCTTCAATGCCGAGCGTCGGGGCGCGGATATAGGCGCCGATGGCGGCCGCCTCCGCGCGCAGACGATAGTCGTGATCCAGCTCCACCAGGGTCTCGACGTGCTCGGAGACGAAGGCGATCGGGCTGATCACCACCCCCACGCCATCGCTGGCCGCCGCCTCGATCTCGTCCAGGGTGGTGGGCGCCAGCCATTTCATCGGTCCGACGCGGCTCTGATAGGCGATGCGCCAGTCCGACAGCCCCTTGGGCAGCCGCGAAGCCACGGCCTGGGCGGTTGCGGCCACCTGGGCGACATAGGGGTCCCCGGCCTGCACAACACTCTGCGGCAAACCGTGGGCGGAGAAGATCAACCGCACCGGCTCTGGCCGGCCCGCCGCGTCCCAGGCCGCCTTGATGCGCCGCGCGTGGGCTTCGACCAGGCCCTCCAGCGTTGGATAGCAACAGACGGATCGCGGCCGGCCTGAGCCGCGATAGACGGCCTCCCAGGCCTTGAGCGACGAGGCTGTGGTCGTGGTGGAAAACTGCGGATAGAGCGGCAAGAGAACGATCTCGTCCGGCGCGAAGGCCGCCACCGCCGCCGCCGTCTCGGCGCTGAACGGACGCCAATAGCGCATGGCGATGAAGGTCTCGACCGTCGCACCGGGCAAGCGAGCCCGCAGCGCAGTCTTTAAGGCCTCGGACTGGGCCTTGGTCTCGACAAGCAACGGCGAGGCGCCCCCCATGCGCGCATAGTTCGCCCTGGCCGATCGATCGCGCAGACCGGCGATCAGGGCGGCCAGCGGGATGCGCAGCAACATCGGCAGGCCGATGATCGCCGGATCGCTGAACAGGTTGAACAAGAAGGGCCGAACCGACTTCGGTGCATCGGGGCCACCCAGGTTGAAAAGGACGACGGCGAGCCGCGTCCGCGCCATCAGGCCCGGCGCCAGGCGGTCACCCGCTCCACAACCCGGCCGATGTGCTCGACCGGCGTCGTCGGCACGACGCCGTGGCCGAGATTGAAAATCCACGGGCCATCGCCCCAGTCCGCCAGCAGCGCATCGACGCCAGCGTCGAGCGCGGGCCCGCCGGCCAGCAGCAGCTGCGGATCCAGCGCGCCCTGGATGGTGACCGTTCTCTGCAGACGCCGGCCGAGCTCCGGCGACACGCCCGTCCCCAGCCCGACCGCCTGCACGCCGGTCTCCATGGCATAGCGCTCGATCAGCGACTCGGTCGCGCCGCGTGGAAAGCCGATGACCGGCGCGGTCACGCCAGCCGCGCGCAGCGCCGCCACGATCCGGGCATGTGGCCGCATGACCAGCCGCTCGAACACCGGCTCTGGCAGATTCTCGGCCCAGGATTCGAAGATCTGCACCGCCTGGGCCCCCGCCTCGACCTGCATGACTAGGTAGCGCCACGTCGCCTCGGCGACCACGTCCACCAGCTCGCCCACCCACTCAAGGTCGGCGAATGCCCGCGCCCGGGCTTCCGCCCGCGCCGGCTCACCCCCCCGGCCCTGCAGCATGTAAGTGGCGACGGTCCACGGGCCGCCGGCGAACCCGATGAGCGCCCGCTCCGGCTCCAACCCCGCCCGCGCACGGCACACCGTCTCGCCGATCGAGGCCAGGCGGGCCGTCGAGGCCTCCACCTCCGCCGCCAGCACATCGATCGCCGGCAGCGGGCCCATGCGCGGACCTTCGCCAGCCTCGAACCAGACCTTCTGGCCGAGTGCGAGCGCAATCGGCACGATGTCGGAGAACACGATGGCCGCGTCATAAGCGAACCGCCGCGTGGGTTGGAGCGTGATCTCGGCCGCGATCTCGGGATTGAAGCACAGGCTGAGAAAGTCTCCCGCCTGCGCGCGCAGCTCGCGATACTCCGGCAGGCAACGGCCAGCCTGGCGCATGAACCATATAGGGGGGCGCTTAGACGTCTCGCCCTTCAGGGCCTTGAGCAACAATGGTTCGTGGAGGGCAGCCATGGCCGCCCTTAAAGCCGTTCAGCCCGCCAGGCTCAAGCCTTAGGCCCGTCTTCTATTCCTTAATAAGAGATTAAGAGAGATTCGGTGGAAGAGATCAGGTCCGGCTGAAACCGGGGATGAATCAGGGCGTGTTCGGACAGTTCGACCCTTCCGGCCCATTCGCTAGCGATCGCCGCACAGGGGCTGCCATGGCCTGTGGATTGCGGGGACAGCCTGCAACCAGCCGGCAAGGTTAACAAAATCTTAACGGCGGCTGGGCATGAGCCGAGGGGCGCGGCGGCTTATCCAGGAACCGGCCGATCGCGTGTTCCCAGCGCCCGGTGGACGGCCGGACTGTGGACGTCGGGCGCGCGCTTTGGCGGTTTTCCACCATCGGCCTTGGCAAAGCCGCCGCAAGCGGGTTTTCTCCCGGCCGGTTCCGCTGGTTTCGGCCGGTCGTTAACCTTTGATTAACCAAGTCTCAACAGAGCGAGGCGGTAAGGATTGCCGGCGATGACCCAGGCTTCGCGCTTCGCCACCTATTTCCATATCCACCTGGTGTCGGATTCCACCGGAGAGACGCTGAACGCGATGGCGCGTGCGGTCTGCGCCCGGTTCGACGATGTGCTGCCCATCGAACACATCTATTCCCTGGTCCGTTCGCCGCGCCAGCTGGAGCGGGTGCTGCGCGAAATCGAGGCCGCACCGGGCGTGGTCCTGCACACCATCGTCGACAAGGCCCTGCGCGCGGCGTTGGAACAGGGCTGTCGCGACCTGGACATGACCTGCGTCGCCGCGCTCGACCCGCTGATCGCCTCGCTGGCGCGCTATCTGGGCGCCTCGATCTCGACCCGGGTCGGCGCGCACCTGCGGCTCGACCACGACTATTTCAACCGCATGGATGCCCTGGCCTACGCCATCAGCCATGACGACGGCCACGCGACCCAGGACCTAGAGGCCGCCGACGTGGTGCTGGTGGGGGTCAGCCGCACGTCGAAGACCCCGACCTCAATCTATCTCGCCCATCGCGGCATCCGCGCCGCCAATGTGCCGCTGGTGCCGGGCAGCGAGCCGCCGCCGCAACTCTTCCAGCTGAAGCGGGCGGTGGTGGTCGGCCTTACCCTGTCGCCCGACCGGCTGATCGAGATTCGCCGCAACCGGCTGTCGAACCTCCGGGAGGATCGCGAGAGCGCCTATGTCGACATCGAAGCCGTCCGTGCCGAGATCGTCCGTGCACGCCGCATGTTCGAAAAGCACGGCTGGCCAGTGATCGACGTCACCCGCCGTTCGGTCGAGGAGACCGCCGCGGCCGTGATCAACGTCATGACCGCCGGCGGCGGCCAGGTCGAGGTGCTCTCGTGAGTTCAGTGGTGCTGGCGTCGAAGAGTGTGGTGCGGGCCCGGCTGCTGGCCGCGGCGGGCATCGACTTCGAGACGGTCAATTCCGGTGTCGACGAGGCCGCGGCCAAGGCGAGCCTGGCCGGGCGCAAGCCTGACGCGGTCGCCATCGCTCTGGCGGAGACCAAGGCCCTGCGCGCCTCGGCCGCCCGGCCAGGCGCGCTGGTGATCGGCGCCGACCAGACGCTCGATTTCGAAGGTCGCCCGTTCGACAAGGTGGTGAACCTGGACGAGGCCCGTGCACGGCTGATCATGCTCCGTGGGCGCTCACACCGGCTGCACTCAGGGGTGGCCGTGGCCCGGGATGGCCAAGTCTTGTGGCGCAAGTGCGCGAGTTCGACCCTGACCATGCGCGACTTTACCGACGCCTGGCTCGACGCCTATCTGGCGCGCAATCCAGGTCCCGCCCTTTCGTCCGTGGGCTGCTACGAACTGGAGGGTGAAGGCGCTCAGCTGTTCGAACGCGTTATCGGCGACTATTTCGCCGTACTGGGCCTGCCGTTGCTCGGCCTTTTGGGGTGTCTGCGCAAAGAGGGAGCCCTGCCGAGATGAGCCGGATCACCGGAACGACCCGTGTCGCCGGCGTCATTGGCCGGCCGGTCGCCCATTCTCTCAGCCCCCTCATCCACAACGCCTGGATCGATGCCGCCGGCCTTGACGCGGTCTATCTCGCGCTCAGCCCCTCGGGAGACTGGCTCGGGCCCTTCATCAATGGCTGCCGGGGCGGGCTGGTGGCCGGACTGAACGTCACCCTGCCGTTCAAGACCCATGCGCTCGAACTGGCCGACCGCGCCAGCGAGCGGGCCTGGCGCGCCGGAGCGGCCAATCTCCTGCTGTTCGGCGAGGACGATCAGATCGCGGCCGACAATACCGACGGTCTTGGCCTGATCGCCGCCTTCGCCGCCCAGGCGCCGGGTTTCGACATCGTCGGACAGATCGTGACCGTCCTCGGCGCCGGGGGCGCCGCGCGCGGCGCAGCCGCCGCCCTGGTCGGCGCCGGGGCGGCCGTGGTGCGGCTGGTCAACCGCACCCGCGAGCGGGCGGAACAGATCGGCGAGGTGCTGGGTGACAGGATCCAGGTGTTCGGCTGGGACCAGCTGCCGGCCGCATTCGACGGCGCGGCGGCGCTGATCAACTCGACCTCGCTCGGGCTGGAAGGCGGCGAACCGCTCACCCTGTCGCTGGATGGCCTGCCGGCGGCGGCGGTGGTCATGGACATGGTCTATCGGCCGTTGCGCACGCCGCTGTTGATCGCGGCGGCGGCGAGCGGGCACACGATCGTCGATGGACTCGAGATGCTGATCGGTCAGGCGCGGCCGTCCTTCGAGGCCCTGTTCGGCCAGCCGCCGCCGGTCGAGGTCGATGTGCGGGCTCTGGCGCTGGCGGGCCCGGGAGCCGCCGCATGATCACTATCGGTCTCACGGGCTCGATTGGCATGGGCAAGTCGACCACCGCGACCATGTTCGCCGAGGAGGGAGCGCCGGTCTATGACGCCGACGCCGAGGTGCGTCGACTGCAGGCTCCTGGCGGCGCGGCGGTGGGGCCGATCGAGGCCGCGTTTCCCGGCGTGGTCAAAGATGGCGTGATTGACCGCACCGCGTTGGGCGCGCGGGTGTTCGGCCACCCCGAGGAGCTGAAACGACTAAACGCGATCATCTATCCGATGCTGGGCGCCGGCCGGGCGGCGTTTTTCGAAAGGGCCGAGCGGGACGGCGTCGATGCCGTGGTGCTCGACATCCCCATGCTGTTCGAGACCGGCGGCGAGGGGCGGATGGACGTGGTCGTGGTGGTCACGGCGCCCGAGCCGGTCCAGCGCGAGCGGGTTCTGGCCCGTCCCGGCTATGACGCCGCGCGGCTGGACGCCATCCTCGCCCGGCAGATGCCCGATGCCGAAAAGCGCGCCCGCGCCCACTTCGTCATCGATACCGGACAGGGGCTGGAGCATGCCCGCGAGCAGGTCCACGCGGTGATGGCGAAGCTCCGGTCGGGCGACTGGCGAAAGCCCGAAAGCCCCGCTTGATCCCGGCCGCGAACGGCACCATTCAATAGGCGGGATGGCGCGCGAAATCGTTCTCGATACCGAGACTACCGGCCTCGACCCGCGCACGGGTCACCGGCTGGTGGAAATCGCCTGCGTCGAGCTTGAAGACTTTCTCCCGACCGGCCGTTCCTTCCACCGCTATGTCCATCCCGAGCGAGACAGCGACCCGGAGGCCGAGCGCGTCCACGGTCTGACCTCGGCGTTTCTGGCCGACAAGCCGCGGTTTGGCGAGCCGCATGTCTGCGATGCGCTGCTCGAGTTTATCGGCGAGGCGGTGGTGGTCGCCCATAACGCCGCCTTCGACCGCGGCTTCGTCAATCACGAGCTGGAACGCGCCGGCCGCGCCGGCCTGCCGGAGGCGCGCTGGGTCGACACCCTGCCGCTGGCGCAAAAGCGCTTTCCCGGCGTGCACAATTCGCTCGACGCCCTTTGCAAGCGGTTCAAGATCTCGCTGGCCGAGCGGGAAAAGCACGGGGCGCTGATCGATGCGCAACTGCTGGCGGCGGTCTATCTCGAGCTCAACGGCGGTCGCGAGCGCGGGCTGGACCTGATGGTGGTGGGGACGAGCCGGATTGCGGCGCTGGCGGTGGGCGAGGCGCGCTATGGCCCGAGGCCCCGGCCGCTCGCCGCCCGGTCGACCGAGGCCGAGCGCGAGGCCCACCTGATTTTCGTGCGCGGCGCGCTGGCCGAGAAGGCGGTCTGGCTGAAGTTCGGGCTCGACTAAGTCCGCCTAAGCGTAGGCCTGGCCGGCCGGTTCGTCGGCCATGGCGGCCTGCCGTGAGGCATAGACTACGGCGAAATCGATCGGATCGATCATGAAGGGCGGAAAGCCGCCTTCCGAGGTCATCTCGGCGATCAGCCGGCGCGCGAAGGGAAACAGGAAGCGCGGACACTCGATCAACAGCACCTGTTCCATGTTTTCCGGCGCGATGCCGTTGATCTGGAATAGCCCGCCATAGAGCAGCTCGAGCGTGAAGATCGGGTCGCCGTTGGCCTGCGCAGAGGCCGTCAGCTTCAGATCGACCTCATAGAGTTCGTCCGGCCTGGCCCGCGCGGCCATCTCGACGCCGAGATCGATCTGCGGCTGAACCGCCGAGGTGCGCAGGGATTCCGGCGCGCGGGGATTTTCAAACGACAGGTCGCGGATGAACTGCGCCATGATCCTGATCCCCGGCACGGAGCCGTCGACCGGCTCGGAGGCGAGGTTAACGGGGCCGGCGGCGCCTTGGTCGGTCATGGGTGGAGGATCCCGTCTTTCGCGGCCGTGACAAAGGCGCGCCTTGGAGGTTGACGGCGGGGCTGCTATCACGCTGACCGAAGGCGCGCAACGCGCCACCTGACGAAGCGGCCCCTATCGGACTATATTGAAACTCGAGCGACTGAAGCCGGGTCCGGTCGCCCGGCGCCCCGCTCAACACCCCGGTGTCGATCTGCAGCTCTTGGAACTCATCATCATCGCCGTTGTGGCCGCCGTAGTGCTCTACCAGCTCTACGCGGTGCTGGGCCGCCGCGTCGGGCGCCAGCCCGAGGACGTGGCCCAGCCCGCAACTCTGCCAAGGACCGGCGACGCCGAGCCCTTCACGCCGCCGCCGGACACGGGCCCTGCGCCATCGGGCGTGGCCGCGATCCGCGCCCGCGACCCGGCTTTCGATCCCGCCAAATTCGTCGCCGGCTCGCGCCAGGCCTATGAACTGATCGTCGTCGCCTTCGCTACCGGCGACCGCGCGACCTTGGAGCGACTGGTTTCGCCGACAGTGATGAGCGGCTTCGCCAAGGTGATCGCCACCCGCGAGACCGAGGGCCGCAGCGAAACCGTCGAATTCACCCAGCCGCCGCGGGCGGACCTGGAGAGCGCCGAGGTCACCGGAGATCTGGCGCGGGCCAAGGTGCGTTTCCTGGCCGAGTTCCGCAGCCGCAGCAAAGGCCCCGAGGGCGAGGCGGTCGACGACAAACGCACGGCCGAACTCTGGACCTTCGAGCGCCGGCTTTCCAACCGCGACCCCAACTGGACCCTGGTCAGGGTCGACGCCGCCGAGGCCTGACGCGTCGTGAGGGGTTTGCGGCGGTTCGCGACCCCTATCGCCCTCGTCGCGCTCTCGGCCTGCGCCACGCGCCCGCCCGCGCCGATCCATGCGCCCTATCGCCCCAGGCCGGCGGAGCGGGCGTACGAGCGACCCCCTGAATGGCCTCGTCCACTCATCGCGCCCGCGGCGCCAGCGCCCGAAGGCGAAGACATTCCGCTGTCGGCCCTCCCCGGCTGGTATGCGGAGGACTATTCGGCGGCGCTGCGGGCCTTCGTGGCCGGGTGCGCGGCCTCGCGAGACTCAGGCGTGGCCACGGTCTGCCGTGACGCCCGCGAGACCGGACCGCTGCCCGAAGGCGGCGCGCGCCTCTTCCTGGAGCGGAACTTCCGCGCCCGCCGCGTCGGCGATCAGGGCGTGCTGACCGCCTATTTCGTCCCCGAATACGAGGCGCGCGAAACGCCGGAGCCGCCCTTCACCGCAGCGGTGCGGCCCAGGCCATCCGGCATCGAGGCCTTGCGCCCGATGGGCGATCGCGTCGCGATCGAGGCGACCCCGCCCGAACAGGCCCTGGCCTGGATGAAGCCGGAAGACCTTTTCGTCATGCAGATCCAGGGTTCTGGCGTGCTCGATCTGCCGGATGGCCGGCGACTGAAGGCGTCCGTCTCGGTCACCAACGGCCTGCCCTTCGTTGCTATCGGTGGGATCCTGCGCCAGCGCGGCGACCTGCCGGCCAAGGGTGGGTCCGGCGACGCCATCCGGACCTGGCTGGCCGACCATCGCGGTCCCGAGGCCGATACGGTGATGGACCAAAACCCGCGCTACGTCTTTTTCGGGATTGGCCCCGACGATGGCCGCGAACCGCCCGGCACGGCGGGAATCCCCCTGGTCGCCGGCCGCTCCATCGCCATCGATCCCGGATTCCATGATTTCGGTGGCGCCTACTGGATCGACGCCGATTCTGCCGCCCTGAATGGCGCACCGGCCCTCTATCGGCGCCTGGTCATGGCGCTGGATACCGGCGGCGCGATCAAGGGCCCGGTGCGCGCCGACCTCTATCTCGGGCGCGGACCCCAGGCCGGCGACGAGGCGGGCCGCGTGCGGCACGTGCTGAAGCTCTACGCCCTGGTCCCGGTCCAGCCATGAAGCGCGGCCTGAAGTCCGACGAGATGGCGCTCTGGGGCCACGTCACCGCGACCGTGCATCCTCTGGGTGCGCGCCAGCTTCCAGGTATGGCCTTTCCGGCGCCCGCCATCGAGCCTTCCCCGACGCCGCCACGACCGGATGCGCCCGCCGGTGCGCCAAAGACGCTCGAACCACGCCGGGCGCGTCGGCTGGCGCGCGAGCGCGACGCCGTTGGCGGCCGGCTCGACCTGCACGGCCTGGCCCAGGACGAGGCGCGGGCCGTGCTGATGCGGTTTCTGACTGGCGCCCAGGCCGAGGGCTCGCGCGCGGTCATGGTGATCACCGGCCGCGGCGTGCAGGGCGATGGGGTCCTGCGCAAGCGCGCGCCGGAGTGGCTGGCCGAACCGGCCCTGCGCGACGTGGTCGCCGGCGTCGCCGAGGCCCACCGTCGCCACGGCGGCGAGGGCGCGCTCTATGTGGCGCTGAAGCGGCGCAAACCTCGTTAGGATTTCCGGAAACGGGCGACGAAGAAACCGTCCAGGCCGCCGTCGAGATGATGCGGCAGGATGCGCAGGGTTCCGGCTGGCGTCGCCGACGCCATGGGCGATCCGCCTTCGCCAGCCTCGATTGCCCAAGGGCTCAGGTCGGGCCGTCGTTTGAGCAGCGCCGCGGCCTGCGCCTCGCCCTCCTCGGGCTCCAGCGAACAGACGCAATAGATCAGCCGCCCGCCCGCCTCGACCCGATCGGCGGCGGCGTCGAGCAGCCGCGCCTGGACGCCGGCCAGGCTGGCGATGTCGGCGGGCTTGGAGCCCCACAGCACATCGGGATGGCGGCGGAAGGTGCCGGTGGCCGAACAGGGCGCGTCGAGCAGGACGCCAGCGAAACGCCGTGGGTCGCGCCAGGTCGCCGCATCGGCGGTGACGATCTCGGCGACCAGGCCGGTGCGCTGCAGCGCCTGCCTCAGCCGGCCCAGGCGGGCCCCGGAGCGGTCGAGCGCGGTGACCTTGCCGCCGGCCGCCGCCAGTTCCAGAGTCTTGCCGCCCGGCGCGGCGCAGAGGTCGAGGACGGTCTCGCCGGCTGCGATCCGCAGCAGCCGCGCGGGAACGGCCGCCGCGGCGTCCTGCACCCACCAGCGGCCCTCATGATAGCCCGACCAGCCGGCGACATCGCCGTGCTGGCGTACGCGCAAGGACGGCCCCGGCAGGATCTCGGCCTCCAGCAAAGCCGCCAGCTCGGCCGCTTCGGCCGTATCGCGCAGGGTGAGGTCGGTGGCGGGTTCGAAGGCGACCATGGCGGCGATGGCGCGCGCGCCGGCCTCGCCATAGGCCGCACGCCAGCGGGCGAACAGCCAGCCGGGAACCAGGCTTTCCGGGTCGTCCTCGCGTGGTGGGTCGCGCAGGATGCCGCGCAACACCCCGTTGATCAGGCCCTTGAACGGTCGGGTGGTCTTGGACCGCTCGGCCAGCCGCACGGTGGTGTCCACCGCCGCGAAGGCCGGCGTGTCGAGATAGAGCGCCTGGACGACGCCCAGCCTGAGCAGCATCACGACCGACTCGGGCGGCTCCTTGGCCAGGCGCGCCTGCAGCCTCGCATCGATCGCGCCCAGCCGGCGCAGCAGGGTCATGGCCAGCATTCGGGCGAAGGCGCGGTCGCGCGGCTCCAGCTTGGAAAACGGCGCCTGCTCCATAGCCTCTTCCAACCCGCCGCGACGGTCGAGCGCCGCCTGGGCCAGGCTGAGGGCGGCTTCGCGCGCGGCGAGGCCGCCGGAGAGTTCGCTTTCGGGGGAGTCATCGGGCGTAAGCGTCACGCAGCAGGCCGTGCGCCGCCCGCGCGCCGCGGTCAAGACTGGCGCGCTCGCCTGGCGGAGACTAAATTTGCCGCATGGACGAGCCCAAGATCGATACCAGCCGTGTTCGCAAGCCCCTGAGCGATGCCGCCAAGCGCGCCTTGGCCGAGGCCGAGGAGCGCCGCCAGGCGGCGGCCGCCGCCGAAGCCGCGCCGACCGAATTGGGCGGCCGCAAGGGCCCGGAGCCCACCCGGTATGGCGACTGGGAACGCAACGGCATCGCCGTCGACTTCTGACGCCGTTTTCGCCTGCCGCGCGCAACGGCTGGCGCGGGGCCGGTCGCGACCCTAATCTCTCGTTAACCTTTGTGAACGAGCGAGGAGGGTCCCTTCATGGACCGCAAGACCACGTTTTTGGCGGTGCTGGTCGGACTGGCCCTGGCGGCGAGCGCCTCGATGGCGTCCGCACATGAGCAGACCCGCGTCTATTGGACGACCAGGCCCTGCGGCTGCGTCGTCCATGTGCGCCATGTGGTGCGCGTGCACCATGTCGTGCACGTGCGCGTCCCGGTTCGCTATGTCGCGCCGCTGCCGCCCGCGCCGCCGCCTGTGGTCGAGCGCGAGGTCGAGGTGGTCGATAACAGCGTATCGCTGCCCGGCAGCTTCTTCGGCGACAGCGGCGGTGTCGGCCCGGCCTTCATCGACACCGGCGGGGGTGGCGGCGGGTTCGTCATCACAGAGGGCGGCGCTCAGGCCTTCGCTGGCGCCCACGCCAGCGCTTCAGCCACCATCTCCATCGCCTTCCGGGGACGCGGCCACGGCATGCCGCCGATGAAGCCGCATGGCTGCGGCTGTGGCGGTCACAAGTGGTAGTCAGAGCGGGTTGAGGAAAAGTGCGAAGCGGTTTTCCGCCCGCAACCCGCTCTAAACTTTAGGAATCGATCACGTTTATGATTTTGGATTGCTTCAATCCAAAATCATCGTGA
>CALAEG010000251.1 GCA_937890965.1 uncultured Caulobacteraceae bacterium
CGAGATTGGTCAGTGACTGGAGTTCAGACGTGTGCTCTTCCGATCTGAGGGCGGTGGGCGCGACCTTGTAGGCGGCGCCGTTGGCGCAATCGATCACCACCCGCAGGCCATTCAGGTTCAGCCGGCGCGGGAAGGTGCCCTTGACGATCTCGACATAGCGGGCGGCGGCCTCGTCGTTGCGCACCACGCGGCCGAGCTCGGTGGGTTCGGCCAGGCCCTCCTGCAGGCCCTCGTCCATCAAGGCCTCGATGCTGAGCTCGATCTCGTCGGAGAGCTTGTAGCCGTCGGGGCCGAACAGCTTGATGCCGTTGTCGGCGAAATCGTTGTGCGAGGCGGAGATCATCACGCCAAGATCGGCGCGCATCGACCGGGTCATCATCGCCACGCCCGGCGTCGGCAAGGGGCCGAACAGGCGCACGTCCATGCCGACGCTGGCGAAGCCCGCAACCAGGGCCGGTTCGATGGTGTAGCCGGACAGCCGCGTGTCCTTGCCGATCACCACCAAGTGACGCCGGTCGCCGCCGGAGCGGAACAGCTTGCCGGCGGCCAGGCCGACGCGCAGCGCCACCTCGGCGGTCATCGGATGCCGGTTGGCCTGTCCGCGGATGCCATCAGTGCCGAAATAGGCGCGCGCACTCATCGAGAGGGGTCTCCAGTCTTGGCGAAACGATCCGAAATGCAGATTTATTCGGTTCCAGCTCTGCCGATGCTAAATCCGGGCCAACGAACGGGCTCTTAAGGCTCGATGTTAGACTGAAGATGCGGTCAGCGGAAGAATCGCTAAGACCGAGGCGCGCGAACAGGGTCTATCGAACAACATGTGCGGCATTATCGGCATCGTCGGAACCAAGCCTGTCTCCGAACGGCTGATCGACAGTCTCAAGCGCCTGGAATACCGCGGCTACGATTCCGCCGGCATCGCGACGATCGAGGATGGCAGGCTGGATCGCCGCCGCGAGGCCGGCAAGATCTCCGGCCTGGAAGCGGTGCTGGCCGAGCACCCCCTGAGCGGCCAGACCGGCATCGGCCACACCCGCTGGGCCACCCACGGGGCGCCGACCACCCGCAACGCCCATCCGCACGTCGCCGGCCGCGTCGCGGTGGTGCACAACGGCATCATCGAGAACTTCGCCGAGCTGAAGCGCGAGCTGATCGCCGCCGGCCGCGTCTTCGAGAGCGAAACCGACACCGAGGTGGTCGCCCAGCTGATCGACGCCGAGCTGAACGCAGGCCTTTCGCCGCTGGACGCGATGAAGGCCGCCCTCGACCGGCTCGAAGGCGCCTTCGCCATCGCGGTGCTGATCAAGGGCGACGACGACCTGATCATGGGCGCCCGGCGCGGCCCGCCGCTGGTGGTCGGCTATGGCGACGGCGAAATGTACATCGGCACCGACGCCAT
The DNA here is from genome assembly GCA_937890965.1 of uncultured Caulobacteraceae bacterium. Taxonomy (GTDB): domain Bacteria; phylum Pseudomonadota; class Alphaproteobacteria; order Caulobacterales; family Caulobacteraceae; genus Poindextera. Next base: position 1,400 of record CALAEG010000251.1, read on the forward strand.
GGCGGTCGGCCCCTTCACCCAGCGCGTCGCCTATCTGGACGAGGGCGACTATGTCGCCATCGATCACAAGGGCGCCCGCATTTTCGACGCGTCCGGCGCCCCGGTCGAGCGCCCGGTGGTGACCGTTCCGGCCTCGGCCGCCCTGGTCGAGAAGGGCAATTATCGCCACTTCATGGAGAAGGAGATCCACGACCAGCCGGATGCCGTCCAGCACACCCTGTCCAGCTATATCGATCCGATCGCGGGCGTCGCTGGCGCGCCCGGCGGCTTCGATTTCGCCGGGATCGAGCGGTTGCAGATCGTCGCCTGCGGCACCGCCTCCTACGCCGGCATGATCGGCCGCTACCTGTTCGAGCGGTTGGCCGGACTGCCCTGCGACGTCGAATTTCCGTCCGAGTTCCGCTATCGCGAGCCGGCGGTGACCGCCAAGACCCTGGCGGTCGGCATCTCCCAGTCGGGCGAGACGGCCGACACCCTGGCCGCCCTGCGCTGGTGCAAGGCCAGGGGGCTGCAGACCGCGGCCGTGGTCAATTCGCACGGCTCGACCATGGCGCGCGAGGTCGACCTCTTCTGGCCGACCAATGCCGGGCCGGAGGTCGCCGTCGCCTCGACCAAGGCCTTCACCGCCCAGGTCTCGGCCCTGACCGCGCTGGCCATCGCCGCCGCCCGCCAGCGCGGCCGCATCGACGCCGCCGAGGAGTCACGGTTGGTTGGTATCCTGATGGAGGCGCCGCGCCTGCTGGCCGAGGCGATCTTCGACGAAGACGTGATCCATACGCTGGCCCTCGACATCTCCAGGGCGCGCGACGTGCTCTATTTCGGCCGCGGCGCCATGTATCCGCTGGCCCTTGAGGGCGCGCTGAAGCTGAAGGAAATCTCCTACATCCACGCCGAGGGCTATGCCGCCGGCGAGCTGAAGCACGGTCCCATCGCCCTGGTCGACGAGCAGACGCCGATCATCGTCATCGCGCCCTCCGACGACCTGTTCGACAAGACCATGTCCAATATGAGCGAGGTCATCGCCCGGGGCGGCCGGGTGATCATGATCACCGACGCCGACGGCGCCGCCCGCGCGCCGGAGACCGTCCGGACCATCGTCGCCCCGACCTGCGATCCGTTGATCGCGCCTCTGGTGCTGGCCGTGCCGATCCAGCTGCTCGCCTATCACGTGGCCGTGCAGAAGGGCGCCGACGTCGATCAGCCCCGCAACCTCGCCAAGTCGGTGACGGTGGAGTAGCCGGCCTACTTTCCACCAGCGCCAGCTGCACCCGCGGCCCCCGCTGCACCGCCCGGCGCGCCGGCATTGCTGCCGTTGGCCCCGACCGCGCGGCCGCCGGCCCCGTTGGCCGCCGCCGTGCTTCCGTTGGCGCCATTTGAGCCGTTAGCGCCGGCGGGTGCACCATTCGCACCGTTAGCGCCGGCCGGGACATTCGCAGCTGGGCCGACGCCGGCCGGAGATCCCGTGGGTCCAAGCGCCGACGGGCCTCCGGTCGCGCCGTTGCCAACCGCGCTGGCGCCGGCGACAGGACCCCCGCCGTTGTTCGCCGTGCCGCCAGCCGCGCCGACGCTTGTCCCGTTGGCCGGGCCGGCGCCACTTGCCGCCGCGCCGCTGTTCAAAGCGCTGGCGTCGGTGGCGCTGGAGCCCGGCGCTGGCAAGGTGCGCGCCAGGACCGCCAGGATGATCAGCGCCACGATGACGGCCGCCGCCGCCCACCAGATGCGCCGCTCGCGCCACCAGCCGGGCCGAGCCAGCGGCGGATGCGGTGGATAGTTGGGACCTTCGACGGCCATGGCGGCGTCCTCGCGCAAGCTTTTCAACCCAACACCACCCGGCTCGCGAAGGTTCCGGCCTATGGCGCGGCGCGGCGACCTCGGCTAGGGGATGAGCCGATGAAGCCGATCCGCAAAGCCGTCCTGCCGGTCGCCGGCCTGGGCACGCGCGTCCTGCCGGCGTCGAAGGCGACGCCGAAGAACATGCTCAACGTGGTCGACCGGCCGATCCTGTCCTACGTCGTGGCCGAGGCGCGGGCGGCGGGGATCGAGCACATCGTCTTCGTGATCGGCCGCGGCCAGGGCGCGATCGAAGACTATTTCGACCACAATAGCGAACTCGAACAGAACCTCGAGGCCAAGGGCAAGACCGAGATCCTCGCCGACGTCATGGCCGAACTGGCCCGGCCCGGCGAGATGAGCTTCGTGCGCCAGATGCAGCCGCTCGGCCTCGGCCACGCCGTCTGGTGCGCCCGCGACCTGATCGGCGACGAGCCGTTCGCCGTCATGCTGCCGGACACGGTGATGGACGCCGAGCCCGCGGCCCTCGCCCAGATGGTCGCGGCCTATAACCAGGTCGGCGGCAATATCATCACCGTCGAGCCCGCCCCCGACGGTCACGCGCACCGCTACGGCATCGTGGCGCTTGGCGAGCGGCAGGGGCGGCTCGCACCCATGACCGGGATGGTGGAAAAACCGGCGCCCGGAACCGAGCCCTCGAACCTGTTCATCAGCGGCCGCTACATCCTGCAGCCGGAGATCTTCGCCATGCTGGGCGACCACCAGACCGGCGCCGGCGGCGAGATCCAGCTGACCGACGCCATGGTCCGGCTGATGCAGACCCAGGCCTTCCACGCGCTCGAATACGACGGCGTCACCTATGACTGCGGCGACAAGCTGGGCCTGCTTCGCGCCAATGTCGCCCTGGCCTTGAAACGCCCGGACCTGGGCGCCGACGTCAGGGCGATGATCGAGGGTTTGCTGAAGCGCTAGGGCCGCGTGGCCGCCGCGTAGGCCCGATACCACTCAACAAACCGCGCCAGCCCCTCTTCCAGGCCGACCTTGGGCTTGTAACCGGTCAGGGTGGCGATCCGCGCGGTGTCGGCGAAGGTGGCGGAGACATCCGCGGCGGACTTTTCCCGCAGCACGATGCGGGCTTCGACGCCCAGCAGCCGCTCCAAGGTCTGGATCAGGGTCGCGACCCGTTCCGGGCGGCCGGCGCCGATATTCAACAGCCGGTGAGGCGGCGGCCTATCCGGCGGCTGGTCGAGCACGCCGACCACGCCATCGACGATATCGTCGATAAAGGTGAAGTCCCGCTGCAATTGGCCGTCCGCGAAGACCTCGATGGTCTCCCCCGCCAGCATGGCGCGGGTGAAGGCGTAGTAGGCCATGTCGGGCCGGCCCCAGGGCCCGTAGGCGGTAAAGAAGCGCAGGCCCGACTGCGGCAGGCCGTAGAGGTGGGCGTAAGTCCCGCTCATCAACTCGTCGGCCTGTTTGGTCGCGGCATAGAGCGAGGCCGGCGGCTCCAGCCGGTCGCCCTCGCTGAAGGCCTTGGCGATGGGCCGCTCGCCATAGACCGAACTCGACGAGGCATAGACCAGGTGTGCAAAGCCGGGCGCGGCGCGGCAGGCCTCCAGCACGGCCAGGTGTCCCATCAGGTTGGAGCGGCCGTAAGCGACCGCATTGTCGTAGCGAACCCCCGCCTGGGCGGCGAGATGCACCACGCGGCGCGCCGCGCTCTCCCGCAGCACGGCCGCGAAGGCATCGGGCTCGGCGATGTCCAGGCGCCGTAGCTGAAACCCGGCGTGGCCGCTCAGGGTCGCGACCCGCGCCTCTTTCAGGCCCGGATCGTAATAGGCGTTGAAATTATCGACGCCGACCACCGCCTCGCCGCGCTCCAGCAGGTGCATCGCCACCGCCCGGCCGATAAAGCCGGCGACGCCTGTCACGACAATGGGTTGCGTCCCGCTCACCGGCCCCGCGGTCCTGTCCAGCCACGCCGCCAAGCGGCGCCGCGCCACCTTCTCCTAGACCAGAGCGCGTGACGGAGTCGACGGACCCGTCATCAACGTGTCAACCTGCGGTCGGATTAAGCACGAGACGGAGTCGAGTCTCCGTCAGTACCAAGCTTCTAGCGAGGCGGTCATGCGGGTGCTCATTCTTGGCGGCGACGGCTTTTGCGGCTGGCCGACCGCGCTTCACCTGTCGGCGCGCGGCTGCGAGATCGGCATTGTCGACAACCTGTCGCGCCGCGACATCGACGCCGAGCTGGGCGTCCAGTCCCTCACCCCGATCGAGCCGCTCGGCGCCAGGATCGAGGCCTGGCGCGAGATCGGCGGCGAGACCATCGACTATTTTCCGCTCACCCTCGGGCGCGACTATGACGAGTTGCTCGCCCTGATCGGCGAATGGCGGCCGGACGCGGTGGTGCATTTCGCCGAACAGCGCGCCGCGCCCTACTCGATGAAGTCGTCGAAACACAAGCGCTACACGGTCAGGAACAATGTCTGCGCCACCCACGACGTCTTGGCGGCCATCGTCGAATCGGAACGAGACGTGCACCTGGTCCACCTCGGCACCATGGGCGTCTATGGCTATGGCGCGACCGCCGGCGCCATCCCCGAGGGCTATCTGAAGGTGATGATCGAGTCCGACGGGGTGCTGGTCGAACGCGAAATCCTGCATCCGGTCTCGCCCGGCTCGATCTACCACCTGACCAAGACCCAGGATCAGCTGCTGTTCCAGTTCTACGCCAAGAACGACTCCTTGCGGATCACCGACCTGCACCAGGGCATCGTCTGGGGCTGCCAGACCGAGGAGACCCGCGCCGACCCCAGGCTGGTCAACCGATTCGACTATGACGGCGACTATGGCACGGTGCTGAACCGCTTCCTGATCCAGGCGGCGGTCGGCCATCCCCTGACCATCCACGGGTCCGGCGGCCAGACCCGCGCGTTCATCAACATCCAGGACACCGTGCGCTGCGTCGCGCTGGCGCTCAGCCGGCCGCCGCAGGCCGGGGAGCGGGTCAAGATCCTCAACCAGATGACCGAGTGCTGGCGGGTGCGCGACCTGGGCGGCATGGTGGCGCGGCTGACCGGGGCGGCGGTCGAGTTCGTCGCCAATCCGCGCAACGAGGCCAGCGAGAACGAACTCGCCGCCTGCAACCAGACCCTGATCGGCCTCGGCCTGGAGCCGATCACGCTGGAGGCCGGGCTGATGACCGACATCGTCGAGATCGCCCGCGCCCACGCCGATCGCGCCGACCTGAGCAAGATCCCCAGCGCCGCCACCTGGAACGCCGAACGCGCCGCCGTGCTCGCCGCCGACAGCGCCGAGGAGCGACTAAGGGCGGTCTAGCTAAACACCGTCATCCTCCGCTGGAGCCGCGAAGCGGCGGAATGCGGGGGACCCATGAACACCTGATCAAAGACGGTGATCATGGGTGGCCCGAACAAGTC
>CALAEG010000252.1 GCA_937890965.1 uncultured Caulobacteraceae bacterium
GCGCGGTTGAGCAGCACCGGGTGTTCCCGGATCACCTCTTCCAGCACGTCCCAGACGGCGCCCTGCTCGCGTTCGACCATGCGCTTGGACTGTTTGACGGTGCCGGAGAGGCCCTTGGCGTCAAGGCGCGCATAGATGAACGGCTTGAACAGCTCCAGCGCCATCTTCTTCGGCAGGCCGCACTCGTGCAGCTTCAGTTCCGGGCCGACCACGATGACCGAACGGCCGGAATAGTCGACGCGCTTGCCGAGCAGGTTCTGCCGGAAGCGGCCCTGCTTGCCCTTCAGCATGTCCGCCAGCGACTTCAGCGGGCGCTTGTTGGCGCCGGTGATGACGCGGCCGCGGCGGCCGTTGTCGAACAGGGCGTCGACCGCCTCCTGCAGCATGCGCTTTTCGTTGCGGATGATGATGTCCGGCGCGCGCAGTTCGATCAGCCGCTTCAGGCGGTTGTTGCGGTTGATCACCCGGCGATAGAGGTCGTTCAGGTCGGAGGTGGCGAAGCGGCCACCGTCCAGCGGCACCAGCGGGCGCAGTTCCGGCGGAATGACCGGGACAACGGTCAGGATCATCCACTCCGGCTTGTTGCCGCTCTCGATGAAGGCCTCGATGATCTTGAGGCGCTTGGAGGCCTTCTTCTGCTTGATGTCGGAGGTGGTGGTGGCGAGCTCCTCGCGGAGCTTGTCGGCCTCCTTGTGCAGGTCGATGGCCATCAGCATGCCGCGCACGGCTTCCGCGCCGATCTCGGCGGTGAAGCTGTCGTCGCCATACTCTTCCTGCAGGGTCATGTAGTCGTCTTCCGACAGCAGCTGGTACTGCTTCAGAGGCGTGAGGCCCGGCTCGGTGACGATGTAGAACTCGAAATAGAGCACCCGCTCGATGTCCTTGAGCGGCATGTCGAGCATGAGCGCGATCCGGCTCGGCAGCGACTTCAGAAACCAGATGTGCGCCACCGGCGAGGCCAGCTCGATATGGCCCATGCGCTCGCGGCGCACCCGCGCCAGCGTCACTTCCACGCCACACTTTTCGCAGATAATGCCCTTGTATTTCATGCGCTTGTACTTGCCGCAGAGGCATTCGTAATCCTTGGTCGGGCCAAAGATGCGGGCGCAGAACAGGCCGTCGCGTTCGGGCTTGAACGTGCGGTAGTTGATCGTCTCCGGCTTCTTGATCTCGCCGAACGACCAGGACTTGATCTTCTCCGGACTGGCCAGGGAGATACGGATCTGGTCGAACGTCGGCGCGGTGACGACGGGATTGAAGATATTCAGGACTTCCTGGTTCATCGGAGTTCCATTTTAAAAAAATGAGGGCGCCGTCTCCGGCCCGGCGCGACGTCGCGCCAGGGCCGGATCAGGTCGTCAGGTCGCGTTTTCCAGCTCCACGTTCAGGCCAAGGGAGCGCATTTCCTTGACCAGCACGTTGAAGCTTTCCGGGATGCCGGCTTCGAAGGCGTCGTCGCCGCGGACGATGGACTCATAGACCTTGGTCCGTCCCGCGACGTCGTCGGACTTCACCGTCAACATCTCCTGCAGGTTGTAGGCGGCGCCGTAGGCTTCGAGCGCCCACACTTCCATCTCGCCGAAGCGCTGTCCGCCGAACTGCGCCTTGCCGCCCAGCGGCTGCTGGGTGACCAGGCTGTAGGGGCCGATCGAACGGGCGTGGATCTTGTCGTCCACCAGGTGGTGCAGCTTCAGCATATAGATGTAGCCGACGGTGACCTGCCGCTTGAAGGCTTCGCCGGTCTGGCCGTCGAACAACTGCACCTGGCCCGTCTTGTTGAGGCCGGCCTGCTCGAGCAGGTCTTCGATGTCGTTGATGTGCGCGCCGTCAAAGACGGGCGTTGCGATCGGAACGCCCTTCCGCAAGTTGCGCGCCAGCTCCAGCAGGTCTTCGTCTGAGTCAGGCAGTTCCTGGTCCTTGCCGTAGACCTTGGTCAGATGGTCGACGAGGGCCTTGCGCTGGCCTCCCGCCTGCCAGGCGTCGAGCAGGTCGCCAATCTGGCGACCCATGCCGGCCGAGGCCCAGCCCAGGTGGGTTTCGAAGATCTGGCCGACGTTCATGCGCGAAGGCACGCCCAGGGGATTGAGCACCACGTCGACCGCGGTGCCGTCCTCCAGGTGCGGCATGTCCTCGATCGGCAGGATCTTGGAAATGACGCCCTTGTTGCCGTGCCGTCCGGCCATCTTGTCGCCCGGTTGCAGCTTGCGCTTCACCGCCACGAACACCTTGACCATCTTCATCACGCCAGGCGGCAGCTCGTCGCCGCGCTGCAGCTTGTCGACCTTGTCCTCGAACCGGCGATCGAGCCGCTTGCGCGCCTCGTCGAACTGGGCGCGCATGGCTTCCAGCTCGGTCATCGCCTTGTCGTCGTCCAGCGTGATCTGCCACCAGAGACCCGGCGCGATTTCGCCGAGCTTGGCGGACGTGATCTCGCCGCGGCCGAGGCCCTTGGGCCCCGATACGGCGGTCTTGCCGAGCAGAAGGTCGCCAAGACGCGCGGAGATGTTGCGGTTCAGGATGGCGAACTCGTCGTCGCGGTCCTTGCCCAGCCGGTCGATCTCTTCTCTTTCGATCGCCAGGGCGCGTTCGTCCTTGTCGACGCCGTGCCGGTTGAACACCCGCACCTCGACGATAGTGCCGGCGACGCCCGGCGGCAGACGCAACGAGGTGTCGCGCACGTCGGAGGCCTTTTCGCCGAAGATGGCGCGGAGCAGTTTTTCCTCCGGCGTCATCGGGCTTTCGCCCTTCGGCGTCACTTTCCCGACAAGAATATCGCCGGGCAAGACTTCGGCCCCGATGGCCACGATGCCCGCCTCGTCGAGGTTGCGCAGGGCTTCCTCGCCGACATTGGGGATGTCGCGGGTGATTTCCTCAGGACCCAGCTTGGTGTCGCGGGCCATGACCTCGAACTCCTCGATGTGGATCGAGGTGAAGACGTCGTCGCGCACGATGCGCTCGGAGATCAGGATCGAGTCTTCGAAGTTGTAGCCATTCCAGGGCATGAAGGCGACGAGCGCATTGCGGCCCAGGGCCAGTTCGCCCAGATCGGTCGAGGGGCCGTCGGCGATGGTGTCGCCGGCGACGATCCGGTCGCCAACCCGCACCAGCGGACGCTGGTTGATGCAGGTGTTGGTGTTCGAACGCTGGAATTTGGCCAGGCGATAGATGTCGACGCCAGGCTTGGTCGGATCGGTCTCTTCGGTGGCGCGCACGACGATACGGGTGCCGTCGAGCTGTTCGACGACGCCTGGCCGGCGGGCGATGACGGTGGCGCCGGAATCGCGGGCGACCACGGCCTCCATGCCGGTGCCGACCAGCGGCGCGTCCGACTGGATCAGCGGCACCGCCTGCTTTTGCATGTTCGAACCCATCAGGGCGCGATTGGCGTCGTCGTTTTCCAGGAAGGGGATGAGCGAAGCCGCGACCGAGACCACCTGTTTGGGACTGACGTCCATCAGGTCGACCTGGTCCTTGGCCAGCAGAGTCGGCTCGCCATTGACCCGGCCGGGCACCAGATCATCGACGATCTCGCCGTTCTTGATCTCGATATTGGCCTGGGCGATGACGTGTTTCGCCTCCTCCATCGCCGACATGTAGATCACCTCGTCGGTGATCTTGCCGTCGATGACGCGCCGATAGGGGCTCTCGATGAAGCCGTACTTGTTGACCACCGCGTGGGTCGCCAACGAGTTGATCAGGCCGATGTTCGGGCCTTCCGGCGTTTCGATCGGGCAGATGCGGCCATAGTGGGTGGGGTGCACGTCGCGCACCTCGAAGCCGGCCCGCTCGCGGGTCAGACCCCCAGGGCCAAGCGCCGAAAGGCGACGCTTGTGGGTGATCTCCGACAGCGGATTGGTCTGGTCCATGAACTGCGAAAGCTGCGACGATCCAAAGAACTCGCGGACCGCGGCCGCCGCCGGCTTGGCGTTGATCAGGTCGTGCGGCATGACGGTGTCGATATCGA
>CALAEG010000253.1 GCA_937890965.1 uncultured Caulobacteraceae bacterium
AAGCTGGACGACGGCTCGGGCGGCCAGGAGCTGATTCGCACCATCCGTAACGAGGGCTATGTCTTCACCGCCAAGGTGACCCGAGGGTGAGCACGGCCCGGCGCCAGCCGACCGCGACCCTCTTCGCCCAGCTGCTGGCGCTGATCGTCCTCAGCCTTGTCGGCGCCCTGACCATCAATCTGCTGGTGGTGCTCAACCTGCCGCCGCCGACGCCGGACTTCTACCGCATGAACGAGATCGCCCAGGTGCTGCGGGGCGCAACGGGGGTGATGGGCAGCGGCCGGCGGCCGCTGATCTCCCATTTCGCCGACCGGCCGCCCGTCGACACCCAGGCGCCGCCGGGCCTGGTTTCGCCGGGACGCGAGGCTCTGGCCAAGCTGCTCGGGGTCGCGCCGGCCAGCCTGGTGGTCAGCACCGACTTCACGCCCTTCTCGGACCGGCGGCAGTTCCTGCTGGTGCGCAGCGAGCTGACCAAGAATGGCGAGCCTTCGGAGGAACGCTTCCTGATCGCCCCGTTCCAGGTCGGCTGGCTGCGCCCCGATGGCCGCTGGCTGATCGTCGAGCCCAAGCCGACGCTGCAGCCGTCGGCCTGGCAGATGCGGCTTATCCTGTCGATCATCCTGAGCGCGCTGGTGCTGGCGCCGGTGGCCTATCTGTTCGCGCGCCGCCTGGCCAAGCCGATCGCCCAGTTCGCCCAGGCCGCCGAGCGGCTAGGCCGCGACCCCCGCGCACCGCCGATCGCCATTCGCGGCCCGACCGAGGTCGATGTCGCCGTGCAGGCCTTCAACCACATGCAGGAGCGCCTGGCCCGCTATGTCGAGGACCGCACCGCCATGGTCGGCGCCATCGCGCATGATCTGCGCACGCCGCTGACCCGCCTGCGCTTCCGCGTCGAAGGCGCGCCGGAGGAGCTGCGCGTCAAGATGGCCGCCGACATCGCCGAGATGGAGGCGATGATCTCCGGCACCCTGGCCTTCGTCCGCGACGCCACCCGCGCCGCCCAGCGCACGCGGCTGGAGCTGTCCTCGCTGTTGGAGAGCCTGGCCGACGAGATGAGCGAGACCGGCCTGGACGTGGCCGTGGAGACCGCCGACAAGGTGGTGATCGACGGCGACCCGGTGGGCTTGCGGCGCCTGTTCAACAACCTGCTCGAAAACGCCCTGAAGTTCGGCCGCCAGGCGCGCATCCGCGTCTATGCCGCCGACGACATCGCCGTGGTCGAGATCGACGACAATGGCTGCGGCCTGCCGGAACGGGACCTGGAGCGGGTGTTCGAGCCCTTCTACCGCCACGAGAGCTCGCGCTCGCGCGAGACCGGCGGCATTGGCCTTGGCCTCGCCGTCGCCCGCTCCGTCGCCCGCGCCCATGGCGGCGACGCCACCCTGCGCAACCGCCCGCAAGGCGGCCTGACGGCCAGGGTCAAGCTGCCGCTCTGAGGCGAGGCGCCTGGCCCATGCGGCCTTTAGCTTCTCTAAGTCACCGGCAAGATAAGATGCGCTGCAAGACCGCGCCCGAGCGCCTATGTCTCCACCGCTCGCGGGCGGGCTTTGGATCTCGGCGGGCAGGAGTTATTTTGTAGGCATGTCGCTCGAAACGCTCGCGCCCGCCGCACGGCCCAGGACCCGGCCGCCGCTGTCAGATCACCTGAAAAGGCTCGAGTCGGAATCGATCGAGATCATCCGCGAGGTGGCGGCGGCGTTCGACAATCCGGTCATGCTCTATTCGATCGGCAAGGACTCAGGCGTCATGCTGCATCTGGCGGCCAAGGCCTTCTATCCGGGCGCGCCGCCCTTCCCGCTGCTGCACGTCGACACCACCTGGAAGTTCCGCGACATGATCCGCCACCGCGACACGGTGGCCGAGCGCTATGGCGTCAAGCTGCTGGTCTACACCAACGATGACGGAGTCCGGCGCGGCATCAATCCGATCGCCTCCGGCTCGTCCCTGCACACCCAGGTGATGAAGACCGAGGCGCTGAAACAGGCGCTGGACAAGTACGGTTTCGACGCGGCCTTCGGCGGCGCGCGGCGCGATGAGGAAAAGAGCCGCGCCAAGGAGCGCATCTTCTCCTTCCGCTCCGCCGGCCACGTCTGGGACCCGCGCAACCAGCGGCCCGAGCTCTGGCGGCTCTACAACACCCGGGTGAACAAGGGCGAGACCATCCGGGTCTTTCCGCTGTCCAACTGGACCGAGCTGGACATCTGGGAATACACCGCCGCCGAGGACATACCGGTGGTGCCGCTCTATTTCGCCGCGCCCCGGCCGGTGATCGAGCGCGACGGCATGCTGATCATGCGCGACGACGACCGCATGCCGCTCCTGCCCGGTGAGGCCGAAGAGACCCGATGGGTGCGTTTCCGCTCCTTGGGCGACTATCCGCTCAGCGCCGCGGTCGAATCCCGCGCCGAGACCCTGGACGACTTCATCGGCGAGATGCGCAGCGTCCGCACGTCCGAGCGCCAGGGGCGGCTGATCGACGTCGATGAATCGGCCTCGATGGAGAAGAAGAAGCGCGAGGGCTATTTCTGATGGACGGCGCCCAACTGACGCTCGAGGAACGCAAGGCGACCGATGCGCTGATCGCCACGCACAAGGGCCTGCTGCGCTTCCTGACCTGTGGCTCGGTGGACGACGGCAAGTCGACCCTGATCGGGCGGCTGCTCTACGATTCCAAGCTGATCATGGAAGACCAGCTGGCCGCTCTGACCCGCGACAGCGACCGCTATGGCACCACCGGCGAGGATCTCGACCTGGCGCTGCTGGTCGACGGCCTGGAGGCGGAGCGCCAGCAGGGCATCACCATCGACGTCGCCTACCGCTTCTTCACCACCGATCGGCGCAGCTTCATCGTCGCCGACACCCCCGGCCACGAGCAGTACACCCGCAACATGGCCACCGGCGCCTCCAATGCCGACCTGGCCGTCATCCTGATCGATGCGCGCAAGGGCGTCCTGACCCAGACGCGGCGCCACTCGACCATCTGCTCGCTGCTCGGCGTGCGCCACGTGGTGCTGGCGGTGAACAAGATCGACCTGGTGGACTTCGACCAGGCCGTCTTCGACCGCATCGTCGCCGATTACCGCGCCTTTGCCGCCGATCTGAACTTCCTCGAGATCACGCCGATCCCGATGTCGGCCCGCCACGGCGACAATGTCACCCTGCGCTCGGCCAAGACGCCCTGGTACAAGGGCCTGACCCTGATCGAGCATCTGGAGACCGTCGATGTGGCGAGCGACACGGCCGAAAAGCCGTTCCGCTTCCCCGTGCAATGGGTCAACCGGCCCAATCTCGACTTCCGCGGCTTTTCCGGCGCCGTTGCCTCGGGAACCGTGCGCCCGGGCGATCCGGTCACCGTGGCGGCGTCCGGCCGCCAGACCAAGGTGGCGCGCATCGTCACCTATGATGGCGACCTGGACGAGGCCAAGGCCGGCGACGCCGTCACCCTGACCCTGGCCGACGAGGTCGATATCGCCCGCGGCGACCTGCTTTCCGCCCCGACCGCGCGGCCGGAGGTCGCCGACCAGTTCGCCGCCCACGTCCTGTGGATGGGCGACGAGCCGCTTCTACCCGGCCGCCCCTATCTGATGCGCATCGGCACGCGCTATGTGCCGGTCAAGATCACCGCGCTGAAGCACAAGCTGGACGTCGACACCCGCGAGCAACTGGCCGCGCGCGCCCTGACCTTGAACGAGATCGGGGTCTGCAACCTGTCGACCACCTCCCCGGTGGCCTTCGACGCCTATGCCGATAATCGCGAGACCGGGGCCTTCATCCTGATCGACCGCTATTCCAACGCCACGGTCGGCGCCGGCATGATCGATTTCGGCCTGCGCCGCGCCGCCAACATCCATCGCCAGGACGTGCTGGTCGGCCGCGCCGATCACGAGCGGCTGAACGGCCACCAGCCGGCGGTGCTGTGGTTCACCGGCCTGTCGGGCTCCGGCAAGTCGACCATCGCCAACC
>CALAEG010000254.1 GCA_937890965.1 uncultured Caulobacteraceae bacterium
ACTGAGACCTTGCCGCCCGCGCGCCCGTCTGCACACCTTGCGCTCCCAAGCCCTTGGAACAGCCCATGACGACCGTCGCCCGCAACGACCTCGACCTCGACGCCTTCTGGATGCCGTTCACGGCCAATCGGCAGTTCAAGGCCAAGCCGCGCATGTTGGCCTCGGCCAGCGGCATGTACTACCGCACCGTCGATGGCGTGAGCGTCATGGACGGCGCCTCGGGCCTCTGGTGCGTCAACGCCGGCCATGGACGGCCTGAGATCGCCGACGCCGTGCATCGCCAGCTGATGGAGCTGGACTACGCGCCGTCGTTCCAGATGGGCCATCCGCTGGCCTTCGAACTGGCGACCCGGCTGGCGGCCTTGGCGCCAACCGGCCTGGACCGGATCGCCTTCACCAATTCCGGGTCGGAATCGGTCGACACGGCGCTGAAGATCGCCGTGGCCTATCACCGGCTGCGCGGCGAGGGGCAAAGGACCCGGCTCGTCGGGCGCGAGCGGGCCTATCATGGGGTCGGCTTCGGCGGCATCTCGGTCGGAGGCCTGGTCAACAACCGCCGCTGGTTCCCCACCCTGCACGGGGTCGACCACCTGCCGCACACCCATCAGCCGGGCCTGAACGCCTTTTCCCGCGGCGAGCCCGAGCACGGCGCCGACCTGGCCGACGATCTCGAGCGGGTGGCGCAGCTGCATGGGGGCGAGACCATAGCCGCGGTGATCGTCGAGCCGGTGGCCGGATCCACCGGCGTGCTGCCGCCGCCGAAAGGCTATCTCGAGCGGTTGCGCGCGATCTGCGACCGGCACGGCATCCTGCTCATCTTCGACGAGGTGATCACCGGCTTTGGCCGGCTTGGGGAACCCTTCGCCGCCCAGCGCTTCGGCGTCACCCCCGACATCATGACCACGGCCAAGGCCATCACCAACGGCGTCGTGCCCATGGGGGCGGTCTTCGTGCGGCGCAGCGTCCACGACGCCTTCATGCAGGGGCCGCCGGAGGTGATCGACTTCTTCCACGGCTATACCTATTCCGGCCACCCGGTGGCCTGCGCCGCCGCGCTCGCCACCCTGGACATCTATCGCCGCGAGGGCCTGCTCACGCGCGTGAAGAGCCTGGAAGCGACCTGGGCCGACGCCCTGCACGGCCTGCGCGACGTGAAAAACGTCGTCGACATCCGCAACATCGGCCTGATGGGCGCCATCGAGCTTTCGCCGCGCGAGGGCGCGCCCGGCGCCCGCGGCTACGCCGCCCTGACCGGCGCCTTCGAGCGTGGCCTGCTCGTGCGCTTCACGGGCGACACCATCGCCGTGGCCCCGCCCCTGATCGTCACCGAAGACCAGATCGCGGAGCTGTTCGCGACGCTGCGCGGCGTTCTGGAAGCGGTCGCCTAGAGGTACAGCCGCCCCATCGCCGCGGCGACCTCGGCCATGGCGGCGCGTAGTTCGGGCGGGCCGAGCGCCTCAACCTCCGCGCCGAGCATGGACAGCACGCCGACGCCCTCGCGCAGGGACTCGATCAGCAGCCGGGCCTCGCACCAGCCGTCGGCGTCGGGCGGCGAGGCGGTCTCGGCGACCGCCCGGGCGCGGGCGCGGGTGAGGCGGGACGCGCGCTGCATGCCCTGCGGCGACAGGCGCACCTGGGCGTGCTGGCGATAGAGGGTGTCTTCGAAGCTCTCCGCATTGGCCTGCCAGTGGGTCTGAAGGTCGAACCCCGGCGGCGGGACGAAGGTCTCGTCGAGCACCGTGACGGCCTCGACGCGCGCGACGCGGTAGGTGCGAAGGTCCTCGCCGACCCGGCCGATCAGGTACCAGACGCCGTTTTTGAGCACCAGGCCGAGCGGATCGACCCGCCGCTCCACCGCGTCCGCGCGACCGCGATAGCGCATGAGGATCGGGGCCTGGCGCCAGGTCGCCGCCGTCAGTTCGGGCAGGGCGGGGGGCTGCTCCAGGTCGTCGAACCAGCCCGCCGCATCCAGGTGGAAGCGCGCCCGCATGGTCTCGGCGCTCTGGCGCAGATCGGCGGGCAGGGCGGCCAGCAGCTTCATCTCGGCGACCGCCAGTATGCCGCCAAGGCCCAGCAGGGCGGCGGGGCCCGGCAGGCCGGTGAGGAAGAGCGCCTCGGCCTCGGCCCGCGACATGCCGTTCAGCCGGGTGCGGTAGCCGTCCAGCAGGCGATAGCCGCCCTCCGGACCGCGCTCGCTATAGACCGGCACGCCGGCCTCGCTCAGCGCGTCGATGTCGCGATAGATGGTGCGCAGCGACACCTCGCAGGCGTCGGCCAGCGCCTGGGCTGTCACCCGGCCCTTGGCCTGCAGGGTGGTGAGGATGGAGAGCAGCCGGCTCGCGCGCATAATTTTCAGACTATAGCCTAAACCTGACAGATTCTGACAGGTAGGCCGCGCTAGTCTGTGGAATGGAGCGACTGGGGGACGCGAAAATGGCCACGGCCAACGAAGAGATCGTTCTGCACTACTCCGTCGCCAGCCGCTCGTTCACGGCGCTGTGGATGCTCGAGGAGTTGGGGCTCGCCTACCGGCTGGTGGATCGAAGCCTTTTCACCGGTGCGAACATGTCGCCCGACTATCTGCGGATCAATCCGATGGGCCGCGTGCCGACGCTGCAGATCGGCGACGTGGTCGTCAGCGAAAACCCGGCGATCGGCATCTATCTGGCCGACCGCTACGGTTATGGAACGCTGGCGCCGAAGATCGAAGATCCGGATCGCGGCGCCTATCTGAAATGGATGGTCTATTCCACCGCCGTGCTCGAACCGGCTGTCGCCGTGGACGGCGCGAGGCTCGACTACGGGGCCAAGGGACCGCCGGCGAACTGGGGCTTCGACGCCGGCGACGCCAAGGACGTGGCCAGGCTTCTGGTGCGGGCGCTGGAGGGCCGCGACTATCTGCTCGGCGCGCGATTCTCGGCCGCCGACGTGGTGCTGGGGGGCTCGCTCAGCGTGCGGCTGTTCACCAGGATGATCCCGCCGGAACCGGCGTTGCTCGCCTATAACGACCGGCTGGAGGCGCGCCCGGCCCGGCAGCGCGCGGGCGCGATCACCTGGCCGGCCAGCCTGTTCCCGGCCGCCTGAGGGCGCGGGCGCGAGTTTCGGGGGAAACGATGCCGAACCAACCATCCACCGCCGTCCTGGGCTTTCGTCCGCACAGCTATTGGACGCCCGCCGTGGCGCTGGCGGGACCGCGACACGCGCCGCGGGTGATCGAGCGGCGCCGCATCCCCTTCGCCGCCGGCGAGGAGCGCAGCGTCTTCCACCGTGCCGAGCAGACCGACCTGGAGAGCGCGCGGGTGCTGCTCGAGGACGTCCGGGCGGCGACCGAGGCCAACGCCGCGCGCGAGATCGGACAGTTCGTCGCCGATTTGCAGCGCGACGGCGTCACCGTCCGCGTCGCCGTCGTGCCGGAAGCGCTCAATAAGCTGCCCGACAGTCTTGAGGACATCCTCAAGATGCAGGCACGCATGCTCGCGGCGACAGGTAACTTCTATCGCGGCGTGGTCGCCTCGGCCTGTGGGGTCCTGGGGCTGCAGGTCCATCGGGCGGTCGAACGCGAGTTGACCCCCCTGGTCGGCAATCGCCTCGGCGAGATTGTTGCCGTCGTGGAGTCGCGCCTTAAGGCGATGGGCCGGGCGCTCGGTCCGCCATGGACCGAAGACTACAAGCTGGCCACGCTCGCCGCTTGGCTGCATCTCGACGACACGGATGAGGACGACTGAGCATGGCCCAGCCTCTTGTGGGACAGATCGCCCCGGTTGCCTGCGCGAGCCGAGCCGCCGGCCGCGGCATCTGAGGATCGCGAGCCCGGGGAAACCATGCCGAACCAACCATCAACCGCTGTCCTGGGCTTTCGCCCGCACACCTATTGGACGTCCGCCGTGGCGCTGGCGGGACCGCGGCACGCGCCGCGCGTGGTCGAACGCCGCCGCATCGCCTTCGCCGCCGGGGATGAGCGGATGGTCTTCCATCGCGCCGAGCAGACCGACCTGGAGAGCGCGCGGGTCCTGATCGAGGACGTCCGCGCGGCGACCGAGGCCAACGCCGCGCGCGAAATCGGCCAGTTCGTCGCCGATTTGCAGCGCGACGGCGTCACCGTCCGCGTCGCCGTCGTGCCGGAA
>CALAEG010000255.1 GCA_937890965.1 uncultured Caulobacteraceae bacterium
TTAACCTTCGCCCAGTGCGTAACCCTCCTTCAAGGCAAGCCCCATGCCCGGCATCGACGAGAAACTGCCATTCCTGCCGTTGAACATCGCGGTGCTGACCGTCTCGGACACGCGGGATGAAGGCAGCGACACGTCGGGCGGCCTTCTGGTGGAGCGGCTGACGACGGCGGGCCATCAGCTGGCCGACCGCGCGATCGTCCGCGATGACGTCGAGGCGATCCAAACACAGGTGAAGACCTGGGTCGCCGACCCCGACGTCGACATCATCGTCAGTACCGGCGGTACGGGCTTCACGCCGCGCGACCTGACCCCAGAGGCGGTTCGTCCCCTGCTGCGTCGCGAGATGGACGGCTTCTCTGTTGTCTTCCACCAGGCCAGCACAGGGACCGTCGGGGTCTCGACGCTGCAGTCCCGAGCGCTCGCAGGACAGATCGACGAGACCTTCATTTTCTGCGTACCCGGCTCGACCGGCGCCTGCCGAGACGCCTGGGACCTGGTGCTGTCGCTGGAGTTCGATAGTCGATTCAAGCCCTGTTCGCTGGCCGGCCAGGTGCCCCGACTGCGCGGGCTTTGTGCGTGATGGGATGGGACCGAACATGACTTCCACCGCCGCCCGCCGCGCCTATACGGGGCCGGCGCTCTTCAGCTTCGGGTTTCGCCCCTTTTTCCTGCTGGCCTGCGCCTGGCCTGCCGTGATCGTTCCCTTATGGGTGTTGGCCTATCTGGGATATCCGCCGCTGGCTGGGGCCCTGACCCGCGATTGGCATGTCCATGAGATGTTGTTCGGCTACCTCTCCGGCGTCATGGCGGGCTTCCTGCTGACGGCGGTGCCCAACTGGACCGGCCGCCTACCCGTTCTTGGAACACCGCTTTTCCTTCTGGCGGCGCTCTGGGTTGCCGGACGGGTGGCCATGATCGCAGCCCCGCAGGCGGCCTGGGCGGCAGTCGTCGACTCGGCCTTCTTGATCGTCTTCGCCAGCGTGATCTGGCGCGAAGTCCTCGCGGGACGAAATTGGAAGAACCTTCCAGTGTGCGGCCTGGTGACCCTGCTGGCGCTCGCAAATATCGGCGTCCATCTGCGGCCCCTTCAGCCCGATCTTGCTTCCGCCGCCGAACGTCTCGCCCTTGGCGTCGCCGCCATGATGATCGCGCTGATCGGCGGGCGGGTCACCCCGAGCTTCACTCGCAATTGGCTGGCGGCGCGCAAGGTCACGGCGCTCCCCGCTGCTGCGTCTCGTTTCGATCTGGCCGTGTTGGGGCTGACCGGGATTGCCCTGGCGGCTTGGGTGGTCGCGCCAGCCTCGCCGCTTGCTGGCATCGGCCTTGGGTTCGCCGGCGCGGGAAATCTTGTTCGGCTATCGCGCTGGCGCGGAGAGAAGACGCTCGCCGAACCGCTCGTCTGGATCCTACACAATGGCTACGGCTGGTTGGGTCTGGCCTTGGCGATCATGGGCTCCGCAGTGCTTTGGCCCGCGCGCGTGCCGTCGTCTGCCGGCATGCACGCCCTCACCGTCGGGGCTGTCGGTGTAATGACCCTGGCGATGATGACCCGCGCCATCCTGGGGCACACTGGCCGCGCTCGGGAAGCGGGCATGGGTACGCTGGCGATCTACCTCTGCGCCAATCTCGCCGCCTGGCTGCGCCTCGCGGCCGCCATCGTCCCGGCTCACCAAGCCTTGTTGCTGGGCCTGTCGGCGACCGCCTGGAGCTCGGCCTTTGGCGGCTTCGTTATTGTCTACGGTCCGATGTTGGTCAGTCCGCGCGTTGACCAGCCGGTCGCTATGACCGCGCATGACGCGCCCCAGAGCGGAGCTTGACGCTGATGCAGCCGAGTCGTCCTGTAACCCGGTTGGTTGATGGATTTGGCCGTCGCTTCCACTATCTGCGTCTCTCAATCACCGAAGTATGCAACTTCCGTTGTGCCTACTGCCTGCCGGACGGTTTCAAGAAAACCACGCCGCTGTCGTTTCTCACCCCCGACGAGATCGAGCGACTGACCCGGGCGTTTGCTCGCCTGGGCGTCGCCAAGGTGCGCCTCACCGGCGGTGAACCCACGGTGCGACGGGACATTGGTGAGATTATCGCCCGAGTCGCAGGCACGCCGGGCGTGAGCAAGGTCGCCATGACGACGAACGGCTGGAACCTGCGCCGCCATGTCGCGGGCTGGCGAGCCGCGGGCCTGACCAATCTGAACGTCAGCATCGACACCCTCGATCCGGCGAGCTTCGCCGCCATCACAGGCCACGACCGATTGGGCGACGTGCTCGCCGGCGTCGACGCGGCTTTGGCGCTCGACATGCCGGCGGTCAAGATCAACGCCGTCCTGCTCAAGGAGGTGAGCGGCGAGGGTTTTGATCGGTTTGCCGAGTTCGTCAGGGAACGTCCGATCGCCGTACGGTTTATCGAACTCATGCGGACGGGCGACAACGCAGACTATTTTGCGGCCAACCATCTCTCAGGCAAGGTGTTGCAAGACTGGTTGGAGGCGCGCGGCTGGATTGCGCGCACCCGCGCGTTCGACGACGGTCCGGCGGTCGAATTCGAGCATCCCGACTACCTGGGTCGCATCGGCCTGATCGCGCCCTACGGCGCCGGGTTTTGCGATAGTTGCAATCGACTTCGGGTCACCGCGCGAGGCAAGCTGCGCCTTTGCCTGTTCGGCGAGGGCGGCATCGAGCTCCGGGACCTTCTGGACCGGAACGAGCCAGACGCCCTGGCCACCCGCGTCTTGGCCGCCCTCGCAGGGAAAGCGTCGGGCCATCGGCTGGTGGATGGCGATTTCGGCGACACACGCCAACTGGCGCAATTGGGGGGCTAGCTGTTGTCAGGCGCCCTGTATTTCCGGGTTGCTTCATAG
>CALAEG010000256.1 GCA_937890965.1 uncultured Caulobacteraceae bacterium
AGGAACGGTTGATGCGGTCCTGGATGAAGTCGATCCGTTCATGCACGCCGGTCGGGGCGCCGTTCCAGAAACCGTTGGGTCCGGCATAGCCGGGAGGCGGCGGCGGCGCATAGCCGGGCGGCGGTGCGTAGTAGTAGCCTGACGGGCACGGATGGTTGTTCGCGCCGGCGATGGCGTTGCCGGCCACGGCGCCGGTCACGCCGCCGATCACGACGCCCGCGCCGGTGTTATGGCGTCCAGCGATGGCGCCGCCGATGAGCGCGCCGCCGATCGCGCCGACAACGGTGCCGGCCGCGCGGTTATCCTGGTTCTGCCTGACGCAGCCATTGTCATAGGGTTGGGCCAGGGCCGTGGCGGGCAGCGCCACCGCCATCATGAAACCCGCGATGAGAAGTTTAGTGCGCATGAGAGAAGTCCTTATTCGCCACAGCCAAGCCTGCGGCACGCCGATTGTTTCATTAACGCAATGAAACAGCTCCGGTTCAATTGCCGTGTCGCGCATGTACCGACGATGAACGCGCGGCGACGGCCTTGGCTGCGACCAGATCATCCACGAAGGCCTTGAAGCCCGCCTGCCGGGCCGCGTCGTCAGGCAAGCGCAACAGATAGGACGGATGCACGGTGGTCATGGCCTGGCTCCCGTCCGGCAGCCGGATCGCCTGGCCGCGCGTCTTGAGCACGGCGACGGGCCGGCCGAACACCGACGCGGCCGCCGTGGCGCCCAGGGCCACGATCAGGCGCGGCTTCACCAGCCGCCGTTCCTGCTCCAGCCACCAGCGGCAGGCCTTCGCCTCGCTGGCGTTCGGCGTCTTGTGCAGCCGGCGTTTGCCGCGCAGTTCGTGCTTGAAGTGCTTGACCGCGTTGGTGACGTAGCAGGCCTCCCGATCGATCCCGGCCCGGGCCAGGGCGCGATCGAACACCTCGCCCGCCGGCCCGACGAACGGACGTCCGCGCAGGTCTTCCAGGTCGCCGGGCTGTTCGCCGACGAACATCAGCGCGGCGGTCGCGGGTCCCTCTCCGGCTACGCCCTGGGTGGCGTGACGCCAGAGATCGCAACGGCGGCAGGCTTGAACGGCCTCGCTAATCGCGGCGATCGTTTCAAACGGTTCGTCCTGAAACAGGGCGTCTTGCGACGGCGCGGTTGGCGGTGTGGCGACCATGGCGGCTCGGCTCGAGGCTCCTTCGATCAGTCCTGGAATGATCTCCGCCTCGGGCAGTTCCAGAAGGAGACGGCGACGATCCGGCAATGTTAGTGTTCTCTTTCCGTTCTCGCAAGCGTGGCCTTGGTGACTCGCGATGCGGGGCTCCCCTGCCCTTGGGACAGGCTTGCCAGTCTCCGATCCCGGCGCCCATGATCGCCCGCACAAGAAACCACGCGGGAGGATGGCATGGCCAAGGCGCAGTCAGGCGCGGTCGCCATCGAATACGAGACGTTCGGCGAGCGCACGAACGAGGCGGTGCTGCTGATCAACGGCCTTGGCTCGCAGATGACCCGCTGGCCGGAAACCTTCTGCGCGCTCCTGGTCGACAAGGGCCTCTTCCCGATCCGCTTCGACAATCGCGATGTCGGTTTGTCCACCTGGCTGAAAGAGGGCGACAAATATACCGCCGCCGACATGGCCGCGGACGCCGCCGCGATGCTGGACGCGGTCGGCAAGGCCAAGGCGCACATCGTCGGCGTCTCCATGGGCGGGATGATCGCCCAGGAATTCGCCGCCGCCTATCCGCAGCGGACCCTGTCGCTGACCTCGATCATGTCGCACTCGGGCAATCCGGACCTGCCGCAGCCGACGCCCGCCGCCATGGCGACGCTAAACAGCCGCCCGGTCGACCGCACCGACCCCGACTTCATCGCCGACAGCGTCAGGCGCGCCGAGACCATCGGCAGCCCGGCCTATCCGTGGCCGGAGGGCGCGCTCGCCGCCCGGGCCCAGGCCGAGGCCGCCCGCGCCTTCAACCCGCCGGGCGTGGCGCGCCAGATGGCCGCCATCCGCGCCTCCGGCGACCGCCGGCCCCGGCTGGCGACCATCACCGCCCCGACCATGGTGCTGCATGGCGAGAACGATCCGCTGGTCCTGGTGGCCGGCGGCCGCGACACCGCGGCCAATATCAAGGGCGCCGAACTGCGCGTCATCCCCGGCATGGGCCACGACCTGCCGCCAGCCCTCTTCGCCACCTTCGTCGAGACCATCGAGCGGGCCGTGGAGCGCGCGCACCAACGCGCCGCCTCGCCGTCCTGAACCCAACCCGAATCCAGGAGATCCCCCATGGCCGAAGCCGCCGCCGAGTTCATCACCCGTCTGGAGCCGCAGGACGAGTACACCCACACCCCCGATGCGGCCGCAAACTACAATGAGAGCATGTACTTCAACGTCTTCGACCCGAAGACCGCGGTCGGCGGCTGGTTCCGCATCGGCAACCGGCCGAACGAGGGCTATGCCGAGATGAGCGTCTGCCTCTATCTGCCGGGCGGACGCGTGGCCTTCATGTTCGGGCGGCCGAAGATCGCCGACAATGCGGCGATGAACGCCGGCGGCCTGAAGATCGAGGTGGTCGAGCCGTTCAAGCGGCTGAAACTGACCTATGAGGGCAAGCTCTGCATCCTGGCCAGGCCCTTCGAAATGGCCGATCCGTCAAAGGCCTTCCGCGACAATCCCCATCTCCCCTGCAAGGTCGAGCTGGACTATGAGGGTGTCAGCCCGATGTTCGGCGGCGAGACCGTGCGCGCCGACGGCAAGCCGCGCGAGATCGACCCGGAAAAGTCCTTCGCCAAGGCTCACTACGAGCAGCACGTGGCCGCCAAGGGCCGCTTCACCGTCGGCGACGAGGTGTTCGAGATCGACGGCTACGGCCTGCGCGACAAGTCCTGGGGGCCGCGCCACTGGTCGGCGATCAACTGGTACCGCTGGTGCCCGATGAACTTCGGCCGCGACTTCGGCATGATGCTGTCCATCGTCACCGGCGCCGAGGGCGAGCCGCGGCAGGGCGGCATGGTGTTCCGCGACGGGGTCTACGACCTGATCAGCGAATGCGTCATGGACACCGACTGGGACGAGAACGGCTACCAGACCGCGCTCCGCGCCAAGGTGAAGACCCGCGCCGGCAAATCCTATGAGGTCGAGGGCAAGGTGCTGTCGCTGATCCCGCTGCGCAGCCGCCGCAAGGCCGCCGACGGGAGCGAACTCAACACCCGCATCACCGAGGGCTTCACCGAGTACCGCTGCGAAGGCCTGGTCGGCTACGGTCTGTCGGAATATCTCGACCAGATCGTCGACGGCAAACCGAGCGGCATGGAGAGTGCAAAATGAACGATCGCGTTTCCGTCACCATCACCGACGGCGTCGCCGATGTGCGGATGATCCGCACGGACAAAATGAACGCCCTCGACAACGCCATGTTCGAGGCCCTGGTTGGGGCGGGCGAGCGGCTGAAGACCGAAAAGGGCGTGCGCGCCGTGGTGCTGTCCGGCGAGGGCCGCGCCTTTTGCGCCGGGCTGGACATGGGCAATTTCGGGCGCATGGCCGAGGGGCCGCGCGGTCAGTCCACCACCACCGAGCGCTCGGACGAGAGCCTGGGCGCCCGCACCCACGGCGTCGCCAACCGGGCGCAATACGCCTGCTGGGTCTGGCGCGAGGTGCCGGTTCCGGTGATCGCCGCCGTGCATGGCGTCGCCTTCGGCGGCGGCTTCCAGGTCGCGCTGGGCTGCGACATGCGCTACGTCGCGCCGGACACGCGCATGGCGGTGATGGAGATCAAGTGGGGGCTGGTGCCCGACATGGCTGGCACCCAGCTGATGCGCCACCTGGCGCGCGAGGATATTGTGCGCGAACTGACCTATACCGGCCGCATCTTCTCCGGCGAGGAAGCCTTCGCCTACGGCTTCGCCACCCGCGTCTGCGCCGATCCGCTGGCCGAGGCCCTGGCCACCGCCCGCGAGATCGCCTCGAAGAACCCCGACGCCATGCGCGCCAACAAGCGGCTGTTGAACGCCGCGGTGCTCACCGACCCGTTGGGCGGCCTGACCATGGAATCGGTCGAGCAAGGCCGCCTGATCGGCTCGCCCAACCAGGTCGAGGCGGTGATGTCGAACATGCAGAAGCGCGCACCAAGCTTCGTCGACCCCTAACCCTCCGGAGGAACGCTCATGTGCCGGAACATCAAGACCCTGTACAATTTCGAGCCGCCGGCGAGCGAGCAGGAGATCCGCGACGCCTCGCTGCAGTTTGTTCGCAAGCTGACCGGCTTCAACACCCCGTCCAAGGCCAACAGGGCGGCGTTCGACGCGGCTGTCGCGGAGGTCGCCCATGTGGCGCGCCACCTGTTCGAGCACCTGGAGACCAATGCCCAGCCCCGCGACCGCGACGTCGAAGCCGCCAAGGCCAAGGCCCGCTCCGCCGAACGTTTCGGCCGCGTCCCGGCCTAGGCCACTCCCATCCGCTCATCCCCGCCTGCGCGGGCATGAGCGGGAGAGAAACCTAGATCAGCGCCCCCGCGCCGCGGCTGACTTCAGTGTAGCGGTGGACGCGCACCGACTGGACCAGGCCGAAGGCGACCATGACCGTGAGCATGACCGTGCCGCCGAAGGAGAGCAGCGGCATGGGCACGCCGACGACCGGCGCCAGGCCCATGACCATGGCGCCGTTGATCAGCACATAGAGGGCGAAGGTGGCGGTGACGCCGGCGGCGCTCAGGCGGCCGAAATGGCTGTGCGAGATGCTGGCGATGCGCAGCGCGATCACGATGGCCGCCGCATAGAGGATCAGGATCGAGATGCAGCCGACGAAGCCGAACTCCTCGGCCAGGGTGGCGAAGATGAAGTCGGTCTGCTTTTCCGGCAGGAAGTTGAGCTGGCTCTGCGAGCCCAGCCCGTAGCCCTTGCCGAGGATGCCGCCGGAGCCCAGCGCGATCTTGGCCTGCAGGATGTGATAGCCGGAGCCGGACGGGTCGGTTTCCGGATGTAAGAAAGTAAGAAGGCGCTGCGCCTGGTAGCCTTTGACCAGATGACCCTTCAAAACCAGGAAGATGAAGACCGGCGTCGCGGCCAGGCCGGCGACCAGGCCGGCGATGATGACGCGAAGGCTTAGACCCGCCAGCATGATCACTACCAGGCCGGTCGCCGCCAGCAAGATGGCGGTGCCGAGATCGGGCTGTTTCAGCACCAGCGCCACCGGCGCGGCGATCATGGCCACCGGGATCAGCAGCTTCCACGACCACTGCGCCTCCTTGGCGGAGAGGCCGTGGTAAAACCGCGCCAGGGCCAGGACCAGGCCGATCTTCATGATCTCCGACGGCTGCAGGTGCATCGGCCCGATCTTCAGCCAGCGGTCGGCGCCCAGCGACGAGTGGCCAACCACCATGACCGCGGCCAGCAGCACCAGGCCGATCACATAGGTTGGATAGGCGACGGCGAACCAGACGCGCAGGTCGGTCACCGCCAGCACGATCATCAGCAGCAGGAAGGCGGCGAACAGGATCATGTGCTGGGCCGCCCAGGGCTGCCAGTGGCCGCCGGCGATCGAGTACTGCATCAGCCCGCCGGCGCAGGCGATCAGGGTGATCACCCCGGTCAGCCGCCAGTCGATCTGGCCGAGTTTGACGCTCAGCCGGTCGCGCTCGCCGGGACGGGTCAGCGCGCTGGCGGTCATGTGGTCTGTCCGGGCAAGGGCGTCGGCGGCGGCGGCGCGGCGCCCTCCGGCAGCTGGCCCGGCGGCGGCGTCGGCATGGCGGGCATGGGTGTCGGCGTCTCGATGCGGGCGCGCACCTGCGGGTCCTTGAGCAGGGCCACGCGCATGATCTCCCGCGCGCGCGGCGCGGCGGCGGCGGCGCCGAAGCCACCGTGCTCGACCAGGACGCTCATGGCGTAGCGTGGATCGTCGGCGGGGGCGAAGGCGATGAACCAGGAATGGTCGCGGTCGGCCCAGGCCCCGACAGCGCCGTGCGCGCCGTGGCCGCCGGCATAGGTGTGGGCCTGGGCGGTGCCGGTCTTGCCGGCCATCATGATCGGGCCGAGGCCGAGCTTCGCCGCCCCGGCCGCCGTGCCGCTGGTGACCACCGCCGCCATGGCCTCGCGGATGAAGGCCAGGTTGTCGGGCTTGAACGGCAGGTCCGGGGCTCGGCTGCCGGGAGGCTGCACCACCCCGCCGATGGACTCGATCAGGCGCGGGTTCAGCGCCCGGTTGCCGTTGGCCAGCCGCGAGCACATGACGCAGAGCTGCAGGGCGTTGACGTTCACATAGCCCTGGCCGATCCCCATCGAGGGCGTCTCGCCGGGATGCCAGACGGGGTCCTTCGGAAAGGCCGCCCGCTTGTAGGCGGTGTCGGGAATGAGGCCCGGCTTCTGACCCGGAATGCCGATGTCGTAGAGGCCGCCAAGCCCGAACTTCCGCGCCACCGCCGCGATGGCGTCCGGCCCGATGGCCAGCGCGGTCTGGTAGAAATAGATGTCGCAGGACTGGGCGATGCCGCCCTTCATGTCCAGCGTGCCATGCGCCCGGTCGCAGTGCCAGACCCGCCCGCCCCACGACCAGGCGCCGGCGCAGGTGTGGGTCGTATCGCGGCTGATCCCATGCTCCAGGGCGGCCAGGGCGACCATGGTTTTAAAAGTCGAGCCCGGCGGGTAGGTGGCCGTCAGCGCCTTGTTGAACAGGGGTTTGTGGTCGTAATTGGCCAGCGCGCTGTACTCGACGGTGGTCAGGCCCTTAACGAACCGATTGGCGTCGAAGCTGGGCGCCGACACCAGGCAGAGGATGTCGCCGGAGCGGCAATCCATCATCACCGCGGCCCCGGACTCGTCGCCGAACACCTCCAGCGCCCGGTTCTGGATATCGGCGTCGAGGGTCAGCACCACCTCGTCGCCGGGCACCGGCTTGATGTCGCCGGCCGGGTCCTCGTGCACCACCCGGCCCCGGGAATCGACCTCGACCTTCTGGCCGCCGGCCTTTCCGCGAAGCTGCAAATCCAGCGATTTTTCAACGCCCTGTTTGCCGATCCTGAATCCCGGATTCAATAGCAGTGGATCCGGCGTCGGCCCCGCGGCCTTCAGCTCGGCCGACGTCACCCGCGAGACATAGCCGATGACATGGGCGAAGGCGCCGCCGAACGGATAGACCCGGGCCTCGTTCATGTCCGCCTGCAGGCCGGGCAGTTCCGGCGTGCGCACATTGATGCGGGCGAACTCTTCCCAGCTCAGATCGTCGGCTATGGCCACCGGTACGAAGCGCGGCCCGTCGTCGATCTCGCGCAGCAGCTCCTGGCGCCGGTCGTCGGAGATGGGGATCAGGGTCCCCGCTGCGGCGATGGTGGCTTCCGGGTCCTTCGCCTCGTCCTTGAGCAGCAAGAGGCGGAAGTTCGGCCGGTTGGAGGCCAGCTCGACGCCGTTGCGGTCCAGTATCCGGCCGCGCGGCGGCGGCACCAGGCGGAAATTGTACTGGTTGGAGGCCGAGAGCGTCGTGTAGCGGCTGTTTTCGAAGATCTGCAGCTCGGCCAGCCGCGCGCCCAGCGCCGTCAGCCCCAGAGAGGCCAGGCCGCCCATGACGAAGGCGCGCCGGTGGAAGACGCTCTGGCGCTGATTGACTTCGCTGAAGAAGAAGGCCGGTTCGGTCATCTGAAACGCACGTCCGCATCGTCGAACCGCTCGATCAGCGTATGGGCGAACGGATAAAGCAAGAGGGTGATGAAGACCTGCCAGAAAAGCGCGAACGGGCTCGGAATGGAGCCGGTTTTCAGCACTGTGACCAGGGTCCCGACCCCGAAGGCGAGCGCGCAGGCCGCGCCATACCAGATCCACATCACCACCGCACCGCGCCCGGTCAGGGTGGCGCGAACGGCGAGCACCAGACCGTAGGCGGCCAGCAGCGCCACCGCCCAGAGCCCGACCGGGCCGCCCCAGAAGAGGTCGAGGAGCAGGCCGAGCGCCAGCAGCACGAAGGGCGCGATCATCGAGGGCCGGATCACCGCCCAGGCGAAGGCCAGGACCATGGGAAAGACCGGCTCCGGCAGCTGCAGGCCGAAAATGCGCAGGGGCACGGCGAACAGCAGGGTGACGGCGACGGCGGTGAGCACGGGCAGGCCCAGCCATTGCAGGGGATCCAGGCGGCTGGCGCTGTTGGCGTAGCTCATGGCTGGGCCCCGGCGGCCGGCGCGCTGGACGCCGCGGGCTTGGGCTTTGGCGCCGGCGTCGGCTTGGCGGATGACGCCGCTGGCGATGCGGATACCGGCTTGGCGGACGAGGCGGCGACCGGCTTTGCCGATGATGCGGCCGGCGGCGCGGTCGTCTTCTTGGCGGGCTTGGCCGAGGACGCCGCCGGGGCTGACGAGGCCGCGATCGGCTTTGCCGAGGACGCGGCCGCCGGCGGCGGCGTCGGCGCCGGCAGGGCGCGGGCGGCGACATCGGCGGCCTCGGCGGGCGGCAGGGGTGGCACGGTGGCGGCCTGCAACGCGCGCTGATCCGCCAACTGACTGAAGTCACGGAACAGCAGGATGCGCACCAGGTCGATCGGGCCGTCGTCGGAATCCAGCCGCACCCGCCAGTTCCCATCCAGGCCCTGGACCACCGTGCCGACCGGCAGGCCGCGCGGGAAAAGGCCGCCATCGCCCGAGGTCAGGACGCGGTCGCCGGCCTTCACCGGATCGGCCCCACGCAGATAGTCCAGCTTGGGTTCGCCGCCGCCGTCGCCGGTCAGGATGGCGCGGGAATTGGAGCGGTCGTCCAGCACCGGGGTGCGGCTGGCCACGTCGGTCAGCAGCAGGATGCGGCTGACCCCCTTGGCGACGCCAAGCACCCGGCCGACCAGGCCGTGCTCGGTCATCACCGGATTGCCCACCGCGACCCCGACCTCGGTTCCGGCGTCGGCCAGGCGGGTATTGGCGAAGGGCCCGCGGGAATCGGCGATCACGCGAGCGCCCACCATGGGGATGGGCGGATCGGTCTTCAGCCCCAGGAGCGACTGGTAGCGGACATTGTCGTCCTTGAGCGCCACGGCCTTGTCGCGCCACTGGCTGAGGTCGGCCACCTCGGCGCGCAGACGGCGATTTTCCGAAACCGCGAAGAAGTACTGCTTTACGCCATTGACGCCGTCGCCGATCCAGCGGACCGGCGCGGCGATGACGTTGGAGACCGGCCGGGTGACGGAATCCAGGGCGCCGCGGCTGGCGCCGATCGCCTGGCCCTGCAGGGTGCCGCGATGGTCGCCGAGCAGCAGCGCCACGCCGATGACCATGGCCACAATGACGGCCACCGCCGCCGTCCATGTCAGCGGAACCTTCAGGTCCTGAAAAGGGCCGTCCCTCAAGGACACCTTATTGTCGCTCCAGGCCGGTCTTTAGCCCCCGCCCCGCCTTGTAATCTACGACATGGATGATTCGAGCACGCCCTTCATCCATTTCGGATGTTCGAGCACCTTGCCGCAGCCCAGCGCGACGCAGGAAAGCGGATCGTCGGCCACCGTCACCGGCAGGCCGGTATGGTCACGGATCTCGGAATCCAGCCCGCGCAGCAGCGCCCCGCCGCCGGTGAGCATGATGCCCTTGTCGGCGATGTCGGCGGCCAGTTCCGGCGGCGTCGCCTCGAGTGCGATCTTCACCGCCTCGACGATCTGGGTCACCGGCTCGGTCAGCGCGTCCGAGGCCTGCTTTTCACTGATGCGCACCTCGCGTGGCACGCCCTGCATCAGGTCGCGGCCCTTGACCTCGATGGCCAGGCCCTCCCCGTCGGCGGGGGCGCGGGCGGTGCCGATCTCCTTCTTGATCCGCTCGGCGGTGGTCTCGCCGATCAGCAGATTGTGGTGGCGGCGCATGTAGCTGATGATCGCCTCGTCCATCTTGTCGCCACCCACCCGGACGCTGCGGGTATAGACGATGCCCGACAGCGACAGCACCGCGACCTCGGTCGTGCCGCCGCCGATATCGACCACCATCGAGCCGGTGGGCTCGTGGATGGGCAGGCCGGCGCCGATGGCCGCGGCCATGGGCTCGTCGATCAGGCCGACCCGGCGCGCGCCGGCGTTCAGGCATGAGTCATTGATCGCCCGGCGCTCGACCGCCGTGGCGCCCGAGGGCACACAGACGATCACCTTCGGATTGGTGAAGGCCTTGCGGTTGTGCACCTTGCGGATGAAGTACTTGATCATCTCCTCGGCCACTTCGAAGTCGGCGATCACCCCGTCGCGCATGGGGCGGATGGCTTCGATGTGGCCAGGCGTGCGGCCCAGCATCTGCTTGGCCTCTATGCCCACGGCGTGGACCACCTTTCGCCCGCCGACGTGGCGCAATGCGACCACCGAGGGCTCGTTCAGCACGATGCCCTTGCCCTTCATGTAGACGAGTGTGTTGGCCGTGCCGAGGTCGATGGCGATGTCGTTGGACATGACGCCAAAAAGGGACGGGAACATTCAGGGCCTTGGGCAAAAGAGGTGATGTCGAACGCGACGCGGAAGCTCCGTAAAGCTTTGCAGACGCGTCACAACTGCGCGCTCCCCTACGCGGTCGTTAGACGCCCCATGACTCAACGAAGTCTGTTCCCTCTGCACTCCGAAACGTCTGATTTCAAGGCCCTATCTGCCGAGGAATCACGCGCTTAATCAGCGCAGGGTGGTCATCACCACCCCCACAATTACGGCGAGACCGGCCAGGATTTGCCGGGCATGTAGCTTTTCGGCAAAAAACCGCCTTCCGGCGAGCGCGGCCATGGGCGCTTCGATGACGCCGACAGCCCGTACTGGGGCGGCTGGCGCGAGGCCCAGGGCCAGGAACCAGCAGGCCGAGGCCGAGGCCCCACAGAGCCCGGCGAGCAGCGATTCCCGCCATCCCCTGACCACCGCGACCAGGGCGCCGCGGTCACGAAACCCAAGCCACATAGTCAAAACCGCCGCCTGCATGGCCTGGACCACGGCGACCGAGGCCACAGCCGCACAGACCGGATGGGCCGGCTCCATGGCCATGGTGGCGTGGCGAAAGGCGTTCAGCGAAAAGCCGAAACAGAGGCCGGAGAGCAGGCCGAACATGGCCCCGCTGAGCGGCTTCTCACCCGTCGCCCCGCGCGGCCAGGTCAGGGCCGCCAGACCGGCCGTTGTGATGGCCACGCCGATCCAGGCGACCACGGTCAATTGATCGTGAAAGATGATCAGCCCAAGGATGGCCGCCAGCGGAAGGGAGCTCTGCTGCAACGCCGTACCCACCGCGAACCCCGCCCGCCGCATAGCCACCAGCAGCGCCGCCGTCGCCAGCACCTGCGCCACAGCGCCGGTCATGGCCGCCGCCCAGAAGACCGGCGTCAGGTGCGGACGGGCCTGGGGCGTGACGATCGCCGCCGCCGCCACGAAGACCAGCGAGAACGGCAGCCCGAACAGGAACCTGACCAGCGTCGCCCCCCAGGGCCCCGCCGACGGCACCAGCCCCCGCTGCAACCCATTGCGGGCGACCTGCAAGGCGGACGCAAGGACGGTGGCGGGAACCCAGAGCAGGGCGAACATGGAAACTCACGAAGCGGGGTTGAAGAGCGCGATCCTTCTCCCTCGCGGGAGAAGGCGCACCTTTGGGAGAAGGTGGATGAGCGTCGGCGATCTAACATCCGTCATGGCCCGACTTGTTCGGGCCACCCATGATCACCGTCTTTGATCAGGTGTTCATGGGTCCCCCGCATTCCGCGGCCAAGGCCGCTCCAGCGGGGGATGACGGATAAAATTAGGGTCGAAGGGTTTCCTAAAACCCGCTCGCGAGCGCTTCGGGCGGGCGCGTCTTCTCTCGCCTCGCCATGAGGTTGTTCAGCGCGTTGATATAGGCCTTGGCGCTGGCGGTCATGGTGTCGGTGTCCGACGCCGTGCCGGTGGCGATGCGGCCGTCCTCTTCCAGACGCACCGAGACCTGGGCCTGGGCGTCTGTCCCCTCGGTCACAGCGTGCACCTGGAACAGCCGCAAGGCCGCGGCGTGCGGCGCGACCTGGCGGATGGCGTTGAAGACGGCGTCCACCGGCCCGTCGCCGGTCGCGGTGGCCGAATGCTCCACCCCGTCGATCGAGGCGGTGAGCTTCGCCTCCTGCGGCCCCTCGGTGCCGGCCACGACACGCAGGGACACCACCCGGATACGCTCCGAGCCCTTGGCCAGTTCGTCATCCACGAGCGCCATGATGTCGTCGTCGTAGACGTCCTTCTTCTTGTCGGCCAAGGCCTTGAAGCGGGTGAAGGCGTCGTTCAGCGCATTGTCGCCGAGCTCATAGCCCAGACCTTTGAGCTTCTCGCGGAAGGCGTGCCGGCCGGAGTGCTTGCCCATGACCAGGTTGGACGCCCCCTGCCCCACGTCCTCGGGCAGCATGATCTCATAGGTGCCGGCGTCCTTCAGCATGCCGTCCTGGTGGATGCCTGCCTCGTGGGCGAAGGCGTTCTTGCCGACCACCGCCTTGTTGAACTGCACCGGAAAGCCGGTGATGGCCGAGACATAGCGGCTGGCGCGGGTGATGTGGGTGGTGTCGATGCCGCTGTCGAAGCGCAGCCGGTCGCCGCGCACGCGCAGCGCCATGACGATCTCCTCCAGCGCCGCATTGCCGGCCCGTTCGCCGAGGCCGTTGATGGTGCACTCGACCTGGCGCGCCCCGGCTTCGACCCCGGCCAGGCTGTTGGCCACCGCCAGGCCCAGATCGTTGTGGCAGTGGGTGGAAAAGACCACGCCGTCCGCCCCCGGCACGTTTTCGATCATGTCGCGGAACATCTCGGCATATTCCGACGGATAGGTGTAGCCGACCGTGTCCGGCAGGTTGATGGTCTGGGCCCCGGCGCGGATCGCCGCCTCGACGCAGCGCAGCAGCACGTCGCGCTCGGTGCGGCTGGCGTCCTGGGCCGACCACTCGACGTCGCCGCAGAGGTTGCGCGCCAGGGTCACCGAGCCGGTCACCGCATCGATCACCTCTTCCGGCGACATGCGCAGGATGTGGTTGCGGTGCGAGGGGCTGGTCGAGATGAAGGTGTGGATGCGGCCGCGCTTGGCGTGCCGGATAGCCTCGGCGGCGCGCTCGATATCGGCCGGATTGGCCCGGGCCAGGCCACAGACGATCGACTCGGTGACGATGGCCGCGACCTTCTGCACCGACTCGAAGTCGCCATTGGAGGCGATCGGGAAGCCCGCCTCGATCACGTCGACCTTCATATCCTCGAGGATCTTGGCCAGCTCCAGCTTCTCGTCGAGCGACATGGAGGCGCCGGGCGACTGTTCGCCGTCGCGCATGGTGGTGTCGAAGATGATGACGCGGTCCTTGGGCGCAGCGTCGTCGGGGGCGGCCTGGGCGGTGGATTCGCTCGCGTCAGCGGCGGGAGATTCGGTGGTCATGAGAGGGGGCTCGTCTGCTGGCTTTTTGATGGGCGGCTGAGGTCTTCATCCCCTGCACGCCCGGCCGCGACAATCCGCGGCCCCTAGAGCGTCCAGGGGCTGGTAAGGCCGAGCAGAATAAGCGCGCGGGCGGTGTCCATGGGCTGGGGGATACACGGACGGGGTGATTTGGGCAAGGGGCGGGGGTCGGCGCCTTTACGACCGAGTCTGCTAAGCGCCACGAGCGGACATTGGGGCTATGGCCGAAAGCGGACTCTGGGAACGACCGCTATGGGCGGAAAGCGGACATCGGCGTGTGTCCGCAACACGGTGTCGCGTCTCGCCTTGTGTTTGCACGAGAAAATCGATGGCTGCTGCCCGAAATCCGGAACGCAGCAGGGGCGCAGCCAGCCCCG
>CALAEG010000257.1 GCA_937890965.1 uncultured Caulobacteraceae bacterium
TTCTGCGCGTCCTCCTGGGCGGCGATGCCGGCATAGGGGATGTTGGTGGCGGCGTAGGTCACCTCGACCGGCTGGCTTCCGGTCTTCATCACCCGGCCGGTGGCGATCTCGATCAGGCGATAGTCGACGGTAACATGGTCCTCGTAATAGGCGGCCGTCTCGTCCAGGTTCAGCCCGCGCGCGAACACCCGGCTGGTGACCGTCAGGTCGAGACGATAGACGGCCGGCCGGTCGCGGTCGCGGGCCAGGTCGTCGTTCAGGGATTCGCTGAGCAGATAGGCCAGGCGCCCGTGTGGGACCTTGACCTCGACGGACGACATGCCCGCGGCCAGACCCTTGGTCGCATAGAGGGGCGTGAAGCCGCAGGCGGCCAGGGCAAGCCCGGCCAGCACGGCGCCTGCGACGGCGAGACGCCGCGCGCGACCGCTCATTTGGCGGGTCCGACGACAATATTGATGATGCGATCGACCACGACGATCACCTTGCGCACGACGAGGCCCTCAAGGTGGCGCTGAATGGCGGGGTCCGCCAGCGCCATCTTCTCCGCCTCGGCCGCATCGGCGCCCGGTGGCAGGTGGGTCTCGCCACGGCGCTTGCCGTTGATCTGCACCGGCAGGGTCAGCATCTCCTCCGCCACCAGCGCCGGATCATAGACCGGCCACGCCGCCTGGACGGCCAAGCCCTCGCCGCCGATCCTGGCCCAAGCCTCCTCGGCCAGGTGTGGCGCAAAGGGACCGATCAGCCGGGCCAGCGCGCTCAACGCCTCGGCGCGCGCCACCAGCACCGCGGGCGTCGCGCCTGCCGCCGGCAGGCCCTTGAGTTCGTTCAGGAAGGCATAGACGCGGGCGATGCCGCTGTTGAAGCGGAACCCCTCGATCGCCTCGGTCAAGGCCTTGATCAGCCGATGGGTCGAGCGCACCAGCGCGACAGCCCGTGGATCGTCGTCGATCGCGGCGTCCGGCGCCGCGTTCGGCTGGCTGTCGAATTCGTCCCAGATACGCGCGACCAGGCGCCAGGCGCCCTTGACCCCCTCGGTCGTCCATTGGGCGTCGCGTTCCGGAGGGCTGTCGGAAAGAACGAAAAGCCGAGCGGCGTCAACGCCATAGGCGTCGAAGATGTCCTCCGGGGCGATGGTGTTCTTCTTCGACTTCGACATCTTCACGACGTCGCCGATCACCACCGGCTCGCCGGTCTCGATCAGGCGCGCGCGACGGGCCTCGCCTTCGTTGACGATTTCCAGCGCGATCGGCTCCACCCAGTCGCCGTTCTGGCGGCGGTAGGTCTCATGGGTGACCATGCCCTGGGTGAACAGGCCCTCGAATGGTTCGCGGGCCGAGAGCGCCCCCAGATCGGACAGGGCGCGGGTGACGAAGCGGGCATAGAGCAGGTGCAGCACCGCGTGTTCGATACCGCCGATATACTGGTCGACCGGCATCCAGTAGTCGGCCGCGGCCCTGTTCAGCGGCGTCTCGGCCGTCGGATCGGTGAAGCGGGCGAAGTACCAGGCGCTGTCGACGAAGGTGTCGAGGGTGTCGGTCTCACGCTCGGCCGCCCGACCGCAACCTGGGCAGGTCGTGTGCTTGAAGGTCGGGTGGCGGGCCAGCGCATTGCCGGGCCGGCTGAAGTCCAGATCGCTGGGCAGGATGACCGGCAGCTGGTCGCGTGGAACCGCGACCGGCCCGCAAGTTCCGCAATGAATGATCGGAATGGGGCAGCCCCAGCCGCGCTGCCGCGAGACGCCCCAGTCGCGCAGCCGGTAGACGGTGGCGCCCTCGCCCTGGCCTTGCGCCTCGATGCGCGCAATGGCCGCGGCCTTGGCGGCCTCCACCTCCAGCCCGTCGAGGAAGCCTGAATTGAAGATGCGGCCAGACCCGACAAAGGCCTCGTCGCCGACGGCGAAGGTCGCCGGATCGGCATCGGGCGGCAGCACGACCGGACGGACGGGCAGACGGTATTTGCGCGCGAAGTCCAGATCGCGCTGGTCGTGAGCCGGACAGCCGAAAATAGCCCCGGTTCCGTAGTCCATCAGGACGAAGTTGGCGATCCAGACCGGCAGGCGCTGGGTCGGATCGAGCGGATGGACCACGGCCAGACCCGTATCGTAACCGCGCTTTTCGGCGGTTTCGATGTCCGCCTCTGAAACGCCGCCGCGCCGGCATTCGGCGATGAAATCGGCGGCGTCGGCGTCACGCCGCGCCACGGCCGCGGCCAGGGGATGGTCAGGAGCGACGGCGACGAAGCTCGCGCCGAACAGGGTGTCCGGCCGGGTGGTGTAGACGGCCACGCCCGCGCCGAACCCCTCAGGCGCGGCGTCCGCCAAGGCGAACTCAAGGCGCAGGCCCCTTGACCGGCCGATCCAGTTCTCCTGCATCAGCCGCACCTTGTCCGGCCAGCGCTCCAGAGTCTTCAAACCCTCCAGCAGGGCGTCGGCATAGTTGGTGATGCGCATGAACCACTGGTTCAGCTTGCGCTTCTCCACCGGCGCGCCCGAACGCCAGCCCAGGCCGTCGACCACCTGTTCGTTGGCCAGCACGGTCATATCGACCGGGTCCCAGTTGACCACGCTCTCGCGCCGATAGACCAGGTCGCGGGCCAGAAAGTCGAGAAACCAGGCCTGTTGCTTGCCGTAGTAGCCCGGGTCGCAGGTGGCGAACTCGCGGCTCCAGTCGACGCTCAGGCCGAGCCTCTGCAGTTCCTCCCGCATGGAGTCGATATTGGCGTAGGTCCAGGCGGCCGGATCGACGCCGCGCTCCATGGCCGCGTTTTCCGCCGGCAGGCCGAAGCCGTCCCAGCCCATCGGATGCAGCACGTTGAAGCCGCGCGCGCGTTTGAAGCGCGCGACGACATCCCCCATCGCGTAGTTGCGCACATGGCCCATGTGCAGCGACCCCGATGGATAGGGGAACATCTCCAGCTGGTAGAATTTCGGACGGCCGCCGGCTTCGGCCGGTTCAAGCGCGCGAAACACGCCGGCGGCCCGCCAGACCGCCTGCCATTTCGGCTCGGCTTCCTTCGGATTGTAGCGGGCCATAACCGGCCGACTCTACCCGTTGACGTTCGACAGCCTGAGCTGACGGGCGCGGGTAAGGATCGCGTTTTCGATGTCGGTCGAGGTCTGGTCGGAGGCGGGCGAGTCGATCCAGCCGCCGTTGGCGTCGCGGATCTGCTTGAACACCGTCACGTTCAGTCCGTCGGCGCGTAACCGCGTGTCCAGGATGTAGACGGTGCATTTGAACCGCTCATCCGGCTTTTCCGGATTGGTGTACCAGTCGGTGAGGATCACGCCGCCGTAAGGATCGGCCGAGGCCAGTGGCATGAAGGCCAGGGTGTCGAGCGAGGCGCGCCACAAATAGCCGTTAACCCCGATCGCGGCCACCGGACCGGTCCTGGGAGCGCCGCCGCCGAAGGGATGGAAGCCGGGGCTGCGATAGGCCTGGGCGCTGCCGCCGCCGTGGGCGCAAGCCGTCAGAGCCATGGCGCCCATCGCCACGGCGATCACGGAAAACTTACGCATCGGCACCATCGATTATCGCTCCAATCGTTCCGGCAAGGCGCGTTAACAACATCGCCTCGCCCGCACGCCCCGGCCGCTCTATAACATGCAGCTTCACACGCCCAACAGGAATCGCGTGGCCTTCCAGCCACAGAGTGCGACCTAAGGGCGCTTGAGAGTCGGTCACGCATTGACCGGGAATGTTTCAAGGGTTTAATCGGCCGCTAAGGCTACGGTGCTAGATATCTCGTCTCACGCCGGAACCGGGGCATTTCAGGCTGATTTAACGACCATGACTGGGGCTCGCTTCATCACCGCGTTGACCGCGACGCTCGTCCTGATCGGGGCGGCGGGCGCGGCGCATGCGGATTCGATGCGCGCCCAGACCATTCTCGCCACCGACAACCTGACCGGCGTGACCCTCGACCAGGGTCAATGGGGCCCGCAGCCCGTCCACCACAGCCTGCAATGGGTGGGGGACAAGAAGGGCCGCATCATCCTGAAGCTCGACATGACCCAGCCGGTCGGCCGCGACATGACCTTCCGCGACGTGCAGGCCGGCGCCTATTATCGCCTGACGCCCTCCTTGCGTATCGGCGGCGCGGTCTCCCTTGGCGACGCCCCGGGCGTGCCCGACCGCTCCAACCTGCCGCAGACCCAGGCCCCCCGGGTGCGGTTCGAGACCAACTTCAAGTTTTAGAGCGCCGCGGTCTTAAGCCGCGTCTCCGACCCGATCGCCTTCAATCAAGGTTGCAAGCGGCCGGTGCGGCGCGATCCTCGCTACCACCAGCGCGATGACGCCGCCGAGCACGGTGGCGATCAGGCGATGTTCGGCGTTGAGCACGACGTCGCCGCGGCCAAGCGTCAGCAACAGCACCACCGTGGCCGTGATCATGCAGGTGAGGGTGGCGTAGGGGGCCTTCTGCAGCGCGTAGGCCGCGCCGGCGGTCACCGCCATGGCTGCAAGCAGCACCGGTCGCGCCCCGCCGACCGCCAGGGCGAAGGCGCTGGCGGCGACGCAGCCGACCAGGGTTCCGACCAGGCGGGCGAGGCCGCGGGTCTGGGTGTCGCTGAGGCCCGGCTTTAGCACCAGCATGGCGGTCATCGGCGCCCAATAGCCGTTGCTCAGGCCAAATCCTCGCGCGGCGGCCAGCGCCGCCGCAACGCAGATGGCGGCCCTAACGGTATGGCCGATGAGCAGCCGGCGCTCCGGCCGGGGCTTCGGCGGGCCCGGCGGAAGCCGTCCGCCGGCGGCGGGGAAGAGCCGGGCCAGGACCATGATGATCAGGATCTGCGTAAGGCCGCCGGCAAGCACCGCCACCGCGCGTTCCAGGGCGACAGGGGCCGGGCTCGGATAATAGCTGGCGACCAGCAGCGCGATGACCACCTGCAGGGCGACCCACCAGACGTCCTCGTTGAACAGGGCCAGCGCGGCGCAGCAGGCCGCCGCGACGGCCGCGACGGCGATCAGCGCCGGCGGCCACTGACCGAACGTGCAGCCGGCGAAGGTGGCCAGGCAGATTCCAACCGCCGCGGCCGCCATCGCGGCCCAGCGCCGTCCGCGCAGGTCGCGCGCGGCTCCGAACCCGACAGCGAAGGCCGCGCCCGCCGCGACCGCGCCATAGACCGCCTGGTTCAGCGCAAGACCTGAGATCAGCAGGATGGGCATGGCCGGCACGCAAAGCCCGGCCTCGCGCCAATGGAAGGGACTGGCGTGGCGATCGATCAGGGCTCGCATCCGCCGCCCGAGAGGCCTCACCTGAGCCGATCCTTCATCGTGAGCGCCGCCGCGAGCCATAGCAGGGCCGAGAACGCCCGCGAACGCTCAGGGTTCACCGCGCGCCGGGGCGAGGCCGCTGATCGCGGCCAGGCCGGCGGCGGCGGAGCGCGCGAGCCGTTTGGCCGTGCTGGCATCGATTCCACCCAGAGCGATGATCGGCAGGCGAGCCTGGCGGACCAGGTTTGCAAATCGCAAGGGCCCGAGCGGCTTGCCCGCCGACGGGCTCGCCGAGGCGAACACCGCCGAGACCAGCGCCGCATCCAGCCTCAACCGCGTCGCCGCCGCGATGGCGCGCGGCGTGTGTGCGGCGGTGGTGATCAGCCAGGCTGGGTGAGCCTGGCGCAGGCGGGGGGCCAGCCGCATCAGCCGCTCGGGCAGATGCACGCCGTCGGCGCCGAGGCGCTGGGCGAGGCTGGCGTCGGCGCCGACCAGGAAGACCAGCCGCCGCGCCCGCGCCAGCCGGCGCAGCACTCGACCTTGCGCCTCGGCGGCCGGCGATCCGAAGGCGCGATAGATCACCACGCTGCCGGCCGGCAGGCGCGCCACCACCCTGGCCGGGTCCGGGGTGCGGATCGGGTCTGTGAGGAAAAACAGGCTGGGAATGTGGCGCCGCGAGGGGTTTCGCACGGCCGCGGCGCGGCCTAGCTTCGCGGCCGTCCTCGCTAGACTCTGAACGGCCGCTTGCCCCAATGACCGCTCCCGCCCCGACGCCCGCCCTGCAAGCCGTGCTGGACCGCATGGCCGCGGCCGCCCGCGCCGCCGGTCGCGATCCGGCCGATATCGCCCTGGTCGCGGTGACCAAGACGCAACGATGGGAAAGCATAGAGCCGATCCTGGCCGCCGGCCAAAGGCGTTTCGGGGAAAACCGGGTGCAGGAGGCCCAGAGCCGCTGGGCCGAACGCCGCGAGGGGCTTGAGCTTCGCCTCATCGGGCCATTGCAGACCAACAAGGTGCGCGATGCGCTGGCCCTGTTCGACGTGATCGAGACCCTGGATCGCCCGAAACTGGCGCGCAGCCTGGCCGATGAGATCCAAAAGCGCGGCGCCGCACCCAGGCTCTATGTCGAGGTGAACACCGGCGAGGAGCCGCAGAAGGCCGGCGTGGCGCCGGGCGCGGTCGACGGGTTCATCAGCGCCTGCCGCGACGAGTTCGGCTTGGGCGTCGAGGGCCTGATGTGCGTGCCGCCGGCGGACGAGGAGCCGGCCATGCATTTCGCGCTGCTGGCCAGGATCGCGCGCCGCAATGGCCTCGAGAAGCTCTCCATGGGCATGAGCGCCGACTTCGAGACCGCCATTCGCTTCGGCGCCACCTCGGTGCGCGTCGGCCGGGCCCTGTTTGGCGCGCGGGCCAAGCTTTAGTGCCGAGCGCGCCCCGCAAAAGTGGAACCACCTTTGCGATAAAGACGCGCTCAAATGTTTTGTGAGAGCCATTCTTATCCGATCAAGTCGACGACTTGATCGGGCATGGCTCTGGCGCGGCTTTACGCCTGGGGGTCGCGGGGCCATGTTCGGCTCATGGCGCAGCGCAAAACCATTCTGATCGTCGATGACGACCCCGAGCTGCGCGGCGACTTGGCCGAGCAACTTCGCGATGAGTTCGACGCCGAGGAGGCCGGGACCGGCGAGGCGGGCCTGGCGGCGGCCCAGGCGGTCAAGCCGGACCTGATCGTGCTCGACGTCGACCTGCCGGACCTGGACGGGCGCGAGGTCTGCAGGCGGCTGAAGGCGGCGGGGATCAATGCGCCGGTGATCATGCTGACCGCGGCGGCCAGCGACGCCGACACCATCGAAGGCCTCGACGCCGGCGCCAACGCCTACGTCACCAAGCCCTTCCGCTTCAGCGTGCTCCTGGCGCACATCCGCGCTCAGCTGCGCAGCCACGAGCAGTCGGAAGACGCGGTCTTCCGCATCGGCCCCTACGAGTTCCGCCCGGCGGCCAAGCTGCTGATCGATGAAAAGGCCCGCAAGATCCGCCTGACCGAGAAGGAGACCAGCATTCTGAAATACCTCTACCGCGCCGGCGAAAAGCCTGTGTCGCGCGAGGAGCTGCTCACCGAGGTCTGGGGCTACAATGCCGGCGTCACCACCCACACGCTGGAGACCCACGTCTATCGCCTGCGCCAGAAGATCGAACCCGACGCCCAGAGCGCCAAGCTGCTGCTGACCGAAACCGGCGGCTACCGGCTGGCGCCGTAGGGCTGGCGCGTGACGACCAGCGTCGTTCCGACCTCATTCGCCGACATCGCAGTCTCGGACTCCGCCGGCGCGGGATCGGCGGTGCTGATGATCCACGGCAATTCGTCCTGCAAGGAGGTCTTTCGGCATCAGTTGGAGAGCCCGCTTGGCGCGCGGCTGCGGTTGATCGCCATGGACCTGCCGGGGCACGGCGCATCGAGCGACGCCCGCGATCCGGCTAAGGCCTATTCGCTGAACGGCTATGCCGACGCCGCCGTCGAGGTGCTGGCGCGGCTGGGCGTCGAGCGCGCCACGGTCCTCGGCTGGTCGCTCGGCGGCCATGTGGCGCTGAACATGATCTCGCGCCTGCCCGGCCTGACCGGGGTGATGATCAGCGGGACCCCGCCGGTTCCTGGCGGGATGGAAGGTTTCGCGCTCGGCTTCAAGCAGAACGCCCACATGGCCCTGGCCGGTTCGGCCGACTGGGCGCCAGGCGACGCCGAAGCCTATGCCCGCGCCACGGCGGGCGCCGACGCGCCGTTCGCGCCCTTCATGCTGCAGGCGGCGCGGCGGACGCACCCCATCGCGCTTTCGACCTTCTTCGCCGATGCCCTGGCCGGCGGGGCCGACGACCAGCGGCGTATCGCGGAGACCGCCAAGCTCCCGCTCGCCATCGTCAACGGGTCGGAGGACGCCTTCATCAACGGCGGCTATTTCGCCAGCGTCGACTACGCCAACCTGTGGGATGACCAGGTGTTCAGCCTGGACGGCCTCGGCCACGCGCCCTTCTGGGAGGCGCCCGACCGGTTCAATCCCCTGCTCGAGCGATTCTTGGCGGAGACGTCGGCCCCTCTCTAGCCCGGCTCCAGCCGCGCGATGACATGATCGAGATAGGCCTCGAGCGAATGGACTTCGCGCCATGCGGCACCCTGGCCGGCCGCCCGGGCGCGCAGCGCGCCGAGCTGATGGCTCGCCGTCAACACGGCCTCGGCGATCGCCGCCGGCGTCGGCGACGCGAACGTCACCCCGGCGCCCCAGCCCTCGTCCAGCCGGTCGGAAATCCAGGTGGCGGCGGGCGCCACCACCGGCGTTCCGCACACCACCGCGTCGGCGAAGATCCCCGACGGCATCAGCCCATAGACCGGGCTGTCATAAGGCAGGAGGACGAGATCGCAGCTGATGAGCCGGCGAAAATAGTCCTCGGTCGACAGGCCCCCCGGCAGGATGGTCGCCCGCACCGGCGCGCCGACCGCGTGAAGGGCGGCTGACAGGGCTTCGCCGTGCGCGCGATCCTCGGACCTGCACGAAGAAGTCCGCGTCCGGCCGGGCGGCGCAGACGCGTCCAATCACCTCCGGGAGCAGGTCCCAGCCCTTCTCGAAGGTGTGGCTGGGCCCCAGCGCCGAAATGCTCAAACCCTCAGGCCGCGCGGCCGGTCGCAACGCCGCCAGCTCCGGCTCGGATGGATAGAACTTGTGCAAGGGGGCTGGCCGGCAATCGACCTCGCCTGC
This sequence comes from uncultured Caulobacteraceae bacterium, assembly GCA_937890965.1. Taxonomy (GTDB): domain Bacteria; phylum Pseudomonadota; class Alphaproteobacteria; order Caulobacterales; family Caulobacteraceae; genus Poindextera. Next base: position 8,957 of record CALAEG010000257.1, read on the forward strand.
CTTGGAGATCAGCCTGGCCAGACGCGGCGCCACGGCGGTGAATACCAGGCCACCCGGACGGGCCAGACTGCGCAGCCGGCGGCACGCGAAGTAGAACCAACTGAAGTCGCCGTACGCTTCACGCCCGTCGTTGCTGATCCGCCAGGACGGTTCCGGCCGTAGCATGTTGAAAACCAGGCCCGGCCGCGCCGCGGGCTCGATTTCGGCGAGCCATTCGGCGGCGCCGTTCAAGAGTCCGGCTGACGCCCACGGAAAGATCACAGCGTCCGGCGGTTCAGGCGCAGCCGTCCACGCCGCGCGGCAGCCCTCGGCGATCTCGAAGCTCGTCAGCATGAAGTCCTGCAGCGGCGCCAGCTCCGCCGACGTCGGCAAGCGCGCCTCTTCCACGCTCATGAAACGCCGGGCGGTCTCGTCGGTGAATCCGAACAAGGCCTGCGCGCCGGTATCGGCCAGGACCTGCTTGTCGGCCCACAGGTTGGCGAATAGACCGAGCGCGATGCCGCGCTCGCGGCATAGCCGCCGCCAGCCGAGGCTTTCGGTATAGGTATGACCGACCCCGGCCAGGAGGCGGTTGTGCATCACGAAGAGCCGGCGCGGGGTCACGACCGGGTCGGCGCGGCGCCATTGCCGAACCGTTTCGAGGCGAAGCCGGCCCCGGGTCCGACAAGTCCGGTGAGATCGAACACGACCGCGTCGGCGGAAAGTTCGGCGTCGAGGCCGATGGCCAGGCCGGGATGGTCGTTGGCGAGCACAACGACGCCCGCCCGCCTGACCGCCGCGGCGCGTCCGGCGGGCGGCTCGGCGACCGGGTCCCACCGCCGCAGATCTAGCTTCGGCAGGCGGCCGACGAGCCGTTCGCATAAGGCGGCTGCGAACGCGCCGCGCTGATCCCCCGTCGGCGGGGTTCCCTTGAAGGCGAGGCCCAGTATGGCCACGGCCTGGCCCGGCCGTTCGGCGAGTTCGGTTTCGACCGCGGCGGCGATGCGGTCCGCCAGGCTCTCATTCAGGGACCGCGCGGCGCTCAGCAGCCGCGTGTCGACGCTTTCCAGCCCGGCCGAGGCGAGCAGCAGGGCGATGTCCTTGGTCAGGCAGGGTCCGCCGACCGGACCCGGCCGCGCCAGCGAGAACCGCGGAAATCCTGCCGCGCCGACTTGCCGCACGACGGCGAGGTCGATGCCGGCCGCCTCGCTGATCAGCGCGAACTGGTTGGCCAGGGCGAAGCTTACATCCCGCTGCACATTGGCGAACAGTTTGATCGCCTCGGCGGTCTCCGGGTCGGGGGCGCGCACGACCGTTCCCAGGTGCGCGAAAATCGCCGCCGCGCGAACCCCCGCCGTGTCGCCGAGACCGCCGACGACGTGCGGCAGGCTGAACTGTTCGGCATAGGCGTTCCCGGCGACCGAACGGTCCGGGCAGGCGGCGAACATGAGGCCGGCCGATGCATAAGCGCCGGCCAGCGCGCGCGTCGCGCCGATGGGTATGGTCGAGCGGACGCAGACCAACTCGTCCCGTCGCGCTGCTGCAGAGACCGCCGCCATCGCTGCCTCGATCGGACCCGTGTCGAAAGCGCCGTCGGCGCGGGCGGGCGTCGGAACGGCCAGGACATAGGCCCGTTCGTCGGGAGCGGTGTTCAGGACCGCGGAAAAGCCGAGGCCTCCCTCTTCGAGGCCCGTCCGCAACGCCTCCGCCAGGCCGGAATCGCCCAGCGCCGTCCGGCCGGCGGTCAGGTCGGCGACTCTGGCCGGGTCGGCATCGATCCCGAGCACCGACGCGCCGCGGCTGGCCAAGGCGACCGCCAGCGGCAGTCCGATAGCGCCGCAGCCGATCACCACGATAGCAGGCTGGCTCGGCTGGGCCATCGGCGAGCCTAGAGCGCCAGATCCGCCGTAACCGGCGCGTGATCGCTGGGGCGCTCCCACTCGCGAACGTCGTCATGCACGCGCGCCGAGACCGCGCCGAGGCGGAAGGCGGCGTCGCGCAGGCCAGGGCTGGCCCAGAGATGGTCGAGCCTGAGGCCGCGGTTGGAAGCGCGGAAATCCTGCGCGCGATAGCTCCACCAGGAGAACAGCTTCCGCGGCTCCGGATAGGCCTCGCGCACCAGGTCGATGAAGCCGCCCGCGTCTTTCAGCGCCGTCATGGCCTCGATCTCAATCGGCGTATGGCTGACGATCTTCGACATCTGGCGATGGCTCCAGACGTCGTTCTCGCTGGGCGCGACGTTCATGTCGCCGGCGATGATCAGGGGGGTCTTGGGATCCCGCGCGGCGGCCAGGCGGGTCAGCCGCTCATAGAAGTCGAGTTTGTGGTCGAACTTGGCGTTCAGCGCACGGTCGGGCACATCGCCGCCGGCGGGGATGTAGAAGTTCTGCACCTCGATCCCCTCGACCACCACCGAGACGCAGCGGGCGTGGCCCTCGCGGCAGACGTCCAGCTTCGGACCCGGCGTGAACGGCAGGCGCGAGGCGATAGCGACGCCATGCCAGCCCTTCTGGCCGCTGATGGCCAGATGCGGCAGGCCCATCTCGACGAAGGCCTCACGCGGAAACTCGCCCTCCTGGCACTTGATCTCCTGCAGGCAGAGCACGTCGGGCGCCTGCTCGGCGACGAAGCGCGCCACCTGATCGACGCGCAGCCGCACGGAGTTGATGTTCCAGGTAGCGAGGCGAAGGCGCATGGCGTTCCTGCTAGAGGGGTTTCGACGCAAAGAAAACGCCCAGGACCAGCCTGGGCGTTAAAGTCGTCTCTCATGTCGCCACCGGGAGGGGATTGGGTCCGGCGGGAACCAGGGCGGCGGAAGTCACGCCGTCGCCCTCATGCGTGCCAAAATTGCCACTCGCCGAGGAAAAGTCAAGGGCGATAACGCTCTAAGCTTGATTGTGATGAAAATGTCTCAATTCGGCGCCGGCGCGCCGGCTGGGCGGCGGTCGTAATAGCTCGGCGGGTTGAACAGCGACGGGTCGAGGCCCGATGTCGCCGAAAGCGAGGTCAGCCGGATCCGCGTCGTCTGGCCCTCCGCGTCGGTCATGTCCCAGGCGGCCAGGCGCAGGGGACGGCTGTGGAAGGTGAGGATGACCTGGCCCTGGGCCGGGTGGTTGGCGTCCTGGGCGGTGATGGCGAAGCCGTCGTCCAGATGGGTCACCCGCGTGACCAGGACGCCCTTGTCCAGGCGGATGTGTTTGGACAGGACCAGTGAAAGCGGCGTGAAGCTCAAGGGATAGCGGTTGTTGGCCTTCAGTCTGGGGTCGGTGATCGAGACATTGCGGCCATCGGCGACCACCAGCAGGTTCGAAGGCGGATCGTAGGCGAAGCGGGCATAGCCCGGGCGCTTCAGATAGAGGGTGCCACTGGTGACCGCGCCGCGCGAATCGGTCTGCACGAACCGACCCTTCAGCTCGTTGAAGCCATCGAGATAGCCGGCCGCCTGGGCGACCAGGGCCTGGTCGTCGGCGGAGAGGCCGCTGGCGGGCGCTGGGCTCGGGGTTGCCGGATGCGCCACGAGCGGCGCCAAGCCGCCGGCGGCCAGGACCAGGGCGGCCAATGGTCCGCGGAGTTTTGCTTGTGAGATCAAGGCGGTTGTCCTCTTCGCGCGCCCTCGGAGCCGCGCCCATGGCGAACCCTTGTGCGTCGCTATCGGTTCCCGGCGCAAGCCTCAGGAGGGCGGCGGCCCGGCCAGGATGTCGCGCTTGCCGGCATGGTTGGCGGGGCCGACGACGCCTTCGTCCTCCATCCGCTCCATCAGCGAGGCGGCGCGATTGTAGCCGATCTGCAGGCGGCGCTGGATGTAGCTGGTCGAAGCCTTGCGATCGCGGGTGACCACGGCCACGGCCCGGTCGTAGAGATCGTCGCCCGAGCCGCCCTCGTCGAACCCGCCGCCATCGAGGTCTTCGCTCTCGAGCACGGCGGTGACGTCTTCGAGATATTGCGGCTCGCCCTGGCCGCGCAGATAGCGGGCCACCGCCTCGACCTCGCCGTCGGAGACGAAGGGGCCGTGCAGGCGGGTCACGCGGCCGCCGCCGGCCATGTAGAGCATGTCGCCCTGGCCGAGCAGCTGCTCGGCGCCCTGCTCGCCCATGATGGTGCGGCTGTCGATCTTGGAGGTGACCTGGAAGCTGATCCGGGTCGGGAAGTTGGCCTTGATGGTGCCGGTGATCACATCAACCGACGGCCGCTGGGTGGCCATGATCAGGTGGATGCCGGCGGCGCGCGCCATCTGGGCCAGACGCTGGACGGCGCCTTCGATATCCTTGCCGGCCACCAGCATCAGGTCGGCCACCTCGTCGATGACCACCACCAGATAGGGCATGGGCTCGGGGCGGAGCTTCTCCTCCTCGTAGACCGGACGGTTCTGCTCGTCGAAGCCGGTCTGCACGGTGCGCACGAAGTGCTCGCCCTTGGCCAGAGCCTCCAGTGCGCGTTCATTGTAGCCGGCGATGTTGCGCACGCCGATCTTCGACATCTTGCGGTAGCGGTCCTCCATCTCGCGGACCGTCCACTTCAGCGCCACCACCGCCTTCTTCGGGTCGGTGACCACCGGCGCCAGCAGGTGCGGGATGCCGTCATAGACCGACAGCTCCAGCATCTTCGGGTCGATCATGATGAAGCGGCACTGTTCCGGCGGCAGGCGGTAGAGGATCGAAAGGATCATGGCGTTGACCCCTACCGACTTGCCCGAACCGGTGGTGCCGGCGATCAGCAGGTGGGGCATCTTGGCCAGGTCGGCGATATACGGCTCGCCACCGATGGTCTCG
>CALAEG010000258.1 GCA_937890965.1 uncultured Caulobacteraceae bacterium
GTCAGAATCGTTCCTGGACTTCAGACTGACATTTTGCATTTCCGGCTACGTCCATATTGCGTCTAAGATAGATTATCGGCAATTAGCCGATAATCTGATTGGGCTGGCGGCGCCTAGCCGTCCGCCGTAAACCGCAGGCCATCGTATGCGGGCTCAACGCCTTCCGGCAGTTCCGCCTGCAAGGCTTTGAAATCCAAATCGATATGCATGTTCGTTAGGATGGCGCGTTCAGGCCTTATCCGTTCCACCCAGTCGAGCGTCTTGGCCAGGTGCGCATGCGTCGGGTGCGGCGTGTAGCGCAGCGCATCGACGATCCAGACCCTGACCCCGGCCAGGGCCGCGAAGGCCTCGGGCGGCAGGTCGACCACGTCGCTGGAATAGGCCACGGGCCCGAACCGATAGCCCACGGACCGAATGCCCCCGTGATCCTGGTCGAACGTGACGACCGGAATGGAGCCGGAAGGACCGTCCACGGCCCAGTCGACGCCGTGAGGCGGGATGATGTGGTCGTCGCAGATGGCGGGGTAACCGCCCTCGCCTCTGAACACATAGCCGAAACGTTTCATCAAGGTTTCGTGGGTGGCTTCGTCCATGTGGCAGGGCGTGCGCCGGCGGTTGCGCATGGCGAAGGCGCGCACGTCGTCCAGCCCGTGGGTCTGGTCGGCGTGGTCGTGGGTGAAGAGCACCGCGTCCAGCCGCTTGGCGCCGGCGCTGGCGGTCTGCAGCCGCAGGTCCGGCGAGGTGTCGACCAGCACGGTGGTCTCCTGCTCGGCGCCGTCGGGCGACGAACGGCGCACCAGCAGCGAACACCGCGAGCGGCTGTTGCGCGGATCGGCCGGGTCGCAGACGCCCCAGTTTCCGTCCGCGCGCGGCACGCCGGCCGACGAGCCGCAGCCCAGAATGGTGAACTCGAGTGCGCCAGTCATGGGCGGGGTATCCGGTCGAACAGGGCGAAGAAGGCGTCCTCGGTTCTGGCCTCGGCCTCGTCCAGGGTCCAGCCCCGGACCTCGGCCAGCCTGGCCAGGACATAGGGCAGAAAGGCTGGTTCGTTGCGCCGCCCGCGCATGGGGATCGGCGCGAGATAGGGACAGTCGGTTTCGACGATGATGCGGTCGGCTGGCATGTCGCGGATCACCGCCCTCACAGCTTCGGCCGCCTTGAAGGTGGCGATGCCGGAGACGGAGAAGACGGCGCCGAGGGCCGCCGCGCGCCGGGCCAGGTCCGGGCCGCTGGTATAGCAGTGCAGCAGGATCTTGAACGGCCCCTTGGCGTATTCTTCCTCAAGGATTTCAGCCATTTCGTCATCGGCGTCGCGCGAATGCACGATCAGCGGCAAGCCGGTCAGCCGCGCCGCTTTTATGTGGATAAGTAAGATCGCGCGTTGCGAATCACGCGGGCTGTGGTCATAGAAGTAATCTAGCCCGGTCTCTCCGATTCCGACGACGCGGCCTGTTGCGTGGTCGGTAAGATCGTTAACGGACAGCGTAAGATTTTCTTTCGCTTCGTGCGGATGGGTGCCGACACTGCACCAGATATCCGCATGCGTGTCGGCGATTTCACGCACCGCGTCGAAGGCCGAAACCCGATCGCAAATGGTTAACATCAGGCCGATGCCAGCGGCCCTCGCCCGCGCGATGACCGCCTCGCGATCATCGGCGAATTGCGGCGCGCTCAAGTTTACGTGGCTGTCGATCAGCATGGCTTCGGGGTCAGGTCCGGGCGGCGGCGCGCAGATCGCCCAGCACGCTCCAGAAGGCGTCGGCCCGGTCGAGGTTCAGGCCCTCCACCTCGCGCGGCAGGGCGGCCAGCTTCGACCAGGCCTCCGCCCAGCGGTCGCTGTCGCGGCTGCCCTCCTCCGCCGCCAGTTCGGCGCGCAGCCGGACATGGTCGCTCAACCGGTCGAACAGCAGGGTGAAGCGCTCCATCCCCTCCGGCCCACGGAAGCTGTCGGCCAGGGCCTGCAGCGCCGGGGTGTCGGCCTCGGGCAGGCGCCGGATCAGTTCCCGCGCCGCCTGGTCGCCCGCAATGGCGCCCCGGGCCGCCAGCTCCAGCGCGCGTCCGGGCGAGCCTCGGCTCATGCGCGCCAGGTTCAGCGCGTCCTCCGCCGAGACCTCCGTGCGCTCCTGAACGAAGGCTGCCACCTCGGCTTCCGGCCAGGGATCGAAGCGCAGCCGCCGGCACCGCGAGCGGATGGTGGGTAAAAGGCCGCCGGGCGCATGGCTGATCAGGAAGAGCACACCGCGTTCCGGCGGCTCCTCCAATGTCTTCAGCAAGGCATTGGCGGCGTTGGGATTCATGTCATCCACCGCATCCACGATGGCGACGCGATAACCGCCCATGGACGGCGACTTGGAGAAGAATTCCGGCAGGCGCCGGGCATCGTCGACCGGGATCACCTTGCGCGCCTTGCCGTCCTCGCCGACCCGCTCCAGCACCATCAGGTCGGGATGCGAGCGCGCCGCCACCTGGCGGCTGACGCGATCCTGCGGCGAGGCGCCCAACAGGCCGAGTTCGGGATCGGCCGCGGCGCCCAGCAGCCGCCGCGCGGCGCGGTAGGCGAAGGTCGCCTTGCCGATCCCCTCCGGCCCGGTCAGCAGCCAGCCATGGTGCAGCCGCCCCCGCCCCAGGGCGCCCGAGAAAGCCGCCTCCACCGTCTCGCCGCCCTCATAGGCATAGACGTCGCGGGGATGGGCAACCTCGATCGCTTCAGCCACCGGCCACCTCCAGCCGCGCGGCGACCACCGCCCAGATCCGCTCCGCCACCGCGTCCAGGTCGCCCTCGGCCGACAGCACCGCGCAGCGCTCCGGCTCGCGCTCGGCGATGTGCAGAAAGGCCGCGCGCAGGCGTTCGTGGAAACCGTGGCCCTTGGATTCGAACCGTCCTTCCGCGCCCGCGCGCCCGGCGGCGCGGGCCAGGCCCGCCTCGACCGGCATGTCCAGGATCAGGGTCAGGTCCGGCGTCACCGCGCCGACCACGTCCAGCTCCAGGGCCTCGATCAGCGCCATCGGCGCGCCGCCGGCCGCGCCCTGATAGGCGCGGGTGGAATCCAGAAAGCGGTCGCAGATCACCCAGGCGCCGCGCTCCAGCGCCGGCTCGATCAGCCGCTCGATATGGTCGCGGCGCGCGGCGTACATCAAGAGCGTCTCGCTGACCGCCGACCAGCGATCGGCCTCGCCCTCGACCAGCAGGCCGCGGATCGCCTCGGCGCCCGGCGAGCCGCCGGGTTCGCGGGTCAGCACCACCTCGCGCCCATCCGCGCCCAGCCGCTCGGCCAGCCGCCGGGCCTGGGTCGACTTGCCGGCCCCCTCCCCGCCTTCGAGGCTGATGAAACGTCCGCGCTGCATGCCCGCGCACATTGGCCGCTTCGCGTCTATGCGCAAGCGGTTGCGGGCTGATATGGGAGACGCCGCGAAGGACGGGTGGCCGAGTGGTTTAAGGCAGCGGTCTTGAAAACCGCCGTGGGTGCAAGCCCACCGTGGGTTCGAATCCCACCCCGTCCGCCATTACACATTGAAATATGAGGATTAAGTGACGCTGTGGTATTGCCATACAATCCACCACACAATCTGGCTTGCGTTCGCCCCGGGGAAACCAGGATGTCCGAGGGGCGCAAACAATATGCTGACCAAGCCCTTCAATGGGCGCGCGTTTTCCTCAATTTTGGTGGACCGGATCGCACAATATCGCGACGGCTCACCTGCGACGACGCGCCTCGCTTTCAGTGGGTCGGCGCGTCGCGACGCCGGATCGCGGCATGAACTGCCTGAAGGCGGCTGTCTGGCGGGCTCAACCAATAGACGCTATGAACATCGTCAACGCGGCTTTTCGATCCTGGGGGCAGGTCTGGCGCACGACGTTTTCATCAGCTACGCGTCGAGCGACAAGCTGACGGCCGACGCCGCCTGCGCCGTGCTCGAATCTAAAGGCTTACGGTGTTGGATGGCGCCGCGCGACATCTTGCCGGGGGTGGACTACGGCGAGGCCATCGTCAATGCGATCGGCGAGGTCAGGATCTTTCTGCTTGTATTCTCATCGCATGCGAACGCCTCAAATCAGATAAAACGCGAAGTCGAGCGGGCCGTCAGCCGTGGCATTCCGGTTATTCCTCTCAGGATTGAGGATGTCGCTCCAACCAAGTCTCTCGAATATTTTATCAGTTCACCGCATTGGCTGGACGCGTTCAGTCCGCCGCTTCAGCGCCATCTGGACTATCTGGCCGAGGTCATACAGAGCCTGTTGAAGGGTGAGACGGCGCCATCGGCGGGTTTCCAACTCGGAGCGAAAGCCGCGGCCGAGCGGGC
>CALAEG010000259.1 GCA_937890965.1 uncultured Caulobacteraceae bacterium
ACGTGTTCGGCCCGGTAGCCGCCATCCAGGCGATGCTGCCCCATTTCCGCCGCCGCCGCGCAGGCCACATCATCGCCATCACCTCGGTCAGCGCCGTCGCCGCCTGGGCCGGCACCGGCATCTATTGCGGCAGCAAGCATGCGCTGGAAGGCGTCACCCAGACGCTGGCGCAGGAGTTGGCCGAGCTGGGCGTGAAGGTGACGAACGTCGAGCCCGGCGGCATGCGCACCGACTACGCCGGCCGCTCGCTGGTGGTCGCGCAGCGCAAGATCGCCGACTACGAGGGCGCGGCGCGCAACGCCGAGCGGACGCTGGGCGGTCACGCCGGCCACGAACCCAGCGATCCGACGAAGGTGGCGGCGGCCATCCTTACGATCGCCGGCGCCGACGATCCGCCGCTGCAGCTTTTGCTGGGCGCGGACGCGGTGCTCTACGCCACCCGCCAGATTGCGGCCTTCCAGAGCGAAATCGGCCGCTGGGCGCCGCTCAGCCTATCGACCGGATTCGACTCCGATTAGGCGGACAAGGCGCGGGCCATGCCGAACACGGCCTTGGCGCGGCGCACGTCGGCGAAGTTCAGGCGCAGGTTCAGAAGCGAGGCGTTGTGCTCGGCGTCGGTGACGGCGGCTGTCGCGTCGGCGACGACGATCACCTTGTAGCCGGCCATGTTGGCTTCGCGCGCCGTGCTTTCGCAACAGCAGTTGGTGAGGGCTCCGGTGATCACGATCATCGCGACCTCCAGCCGCTCCAGGGTGTCCGGCAAGGCGCCGGCCGGGCAGGAGAATGCGCCGTAGCGGTGCTTGTCGATCACGATGTCGGAGGGCGCGACGTCCATCCGGGGGTAGAGCGCGTGACCGGGCGCGCCGGCTTCGAGCGCCGCCATTCCCGCCGCTACCCCGGGCCGGGCGGGATCGTACTGCCAGTCCGCCGGCGCCCAGGGCGCCTCGGCGGTATAGGTCTGGCGCGTCCAGATCACCGGCGCGCCGGCCGCGCGCATCGCCCGGCTGAGCGCGTTCACGCGCGGGACGATGTCGCGGGCGTGGGCGTTCCCGTAGATCTGGTCCTCGGCCAGGAAGGCGTTCTGCAGGTCGATGTTCACCAGGGCGGTGCGGCCGGGCTCGAGCGCCGGGAAGTCGTTGAGCACCGCGCCGCGCTCGATCGCCCAGCGCGGCAGGCGGACCCTGTGCATCGGGCTTCTACGCCGCCTGGCGGGCGTCAACGCCATCTTCGAAGACGACGCTGGTCATGCCCAGCGAGCCGTGCTCGATGCGGTCGTTCACCAGCCGGACGCGATCGCCTGGCATGCGGGCGCCCAGGACGTAGAGCAGGGGCCAGAAATGTTCAGGCGTCGGCGCGGCGCGATGGGCGTCGTCACCCAGCGAAGCGAAGTTCACCACGCGTTGCGGTTCGTCCCTCAGAAGCGCGTCGCGTATCTCGCCGAGGAACCTCGCGGACCAGTCGAACGGCGCGCAATCGCGGTCGCTCCAGTCCATCGCGGACAGGTTGTGCACGATATTGCCGGTGCCCATGATCAGCACACCCTCGTCGCGAAGCGGTGCGAGCTTACGGCCCATTTCGAGCCGCTCCCCCGGAGTCAGGGAGACGTCTATGCTGAGTTGCACCACCGGAATCGTAGCGTCCGGATAAGCCTTCACCAGCACCGACCAGGTGCCGTGGTCGAGCCCCCACTGGTCCTGGTCCAGCAAGACGGGCGTCGGCGCGAGCATGGCGGCGACGCGGGCGGCCAGCTCCGGGTTACCGGGAGCGGGATACTGCATCTCGAACAGCGCCTTGGCGAACGAAGCGCCGAAATCGTGGATCGTCCGCGGCCGCTGCATAGCGGTAACCGCCGTGCCGCGGGTCTCCCAATGGGCGGAAATGCTGAGGATGGCGCGCGGGCCCGGTATCGCGGCAGCGATCGCAGTCCAGGCGCGGCTGGTTTCGTTGGTCTCCAGCGCGATCGCCGGACTGCCGTGTCCGATAAAGACGGCGGGCATGCGGCTCATGGGCTCCTCGCGGGCGCAGCGGCGCGCAGGGCGCCCTTCGATTTCATCGCCGCCCAGGCCGCGCGATAGCGAGGCACCAGCCAGTGGTTGAACTGGCCCTGGGCGCCCTCCTGCCAGGAATAGCGGCTGCGGGTGGCGAAGCGGGAGCGCAGTCCGACCTGCACCAGGGAGTCCACGTGCATGTCCTGAGCGATGATCTTGCCGGCGCTGGTCATGATCATCTCCAGCCGGTGCGAAAAGGCGGGATCGTCCATAGCGCCCGGCGCGACCAGAAGGCCTGTATCCTGTTCCATCGCTTCCGGACCAGTGGCGCGCAGGATCAGGTAGATGACAAGGTCGCTGGAGAGCACCAGCGACAGCGTCGGCGGCACGTTGGCGAAGGTCATGCGCCCGCGGTCGGCCGCGGAGAGCTTCGGAAAGACCGGCAGCACGGCCTTCTGCGTGGGGTTGAAGCTGGCGTCCGGGTGCAGGGTGCCGTTGAAGCGCAGGAAGCCGGCGTCGGCCGGATCGGACTCCGGGAAGGTCGCCAACTCGCTGGGCACGAAGTCGTGCAGCGGACCCTGATGCAGCTTGGAGGCGTGGTAGCCGTCGTTGTTGTTCTCAAACATCACCTTCCAGTTCCAGGCGAACTGGCCCGACATGGTCGACGCGCTTTCCGCGTTGGCGAGATCGTAGGGAGCGATCGCCTCGGCGACCTTTGCCAGACGCGGCGCCAGCGGCTTTGCGTCGGGGTCGAAGTTGATGAACAGGAAGCCGAGCCAAGTCTCCACCTTGAACTCCGGCAAGCGGATCGCCGTCTTGTCGAAACCGCAGGTGCGTTCCATGGCCGGCGCGTTCACCAGATGGCCGTCAAGGCCATACACCCAGTGGTGGTAGGGACAGACGAAGCCCCGCGTGTTGCCCTTGCCCTCGGCGACCAGCATCGCCCGGTGCCGGCAGACGGACGACATGGCCCGAACGACGCCGTCGCGGGCGCGCGCCAAAACGATCGGCTCGCCCGCGATGTGGGTCGTGAAGTAGTCGCCCGGCTCCTTGACCCAATCCTCGCGTCCCACGCAGAGCCACTCGTGGTCGAACAACGCCTTCTTCTCGAGTTCGTAGAAGGCGGCGTCGGTGTAGCAGGCCGGCGGCAGCGTCTCGGCCATGTCTAGTCCGCCGAGCGAGCTTTCCAGGCTGTCGAAGAAGGCGTCGGTCAAGAGATCGGCGGGCACGGCGGTGATCCTATACCTTGCGGGCGGCGCGACCATTGCGCCTCGCCCAGATTAGCCAGGGTGCGCTGGCGGCGTCTTGCACGATCACGCATCACTGATTGCGGCGGCGTCCGCCTGGCGAGCGATATAGGCGCGCCAGCCGCCAAGCGCGGTGACGTCCTCGGCGCCGGTGATCGCCCTGGGTTCGGCCACAAAGCCTTTGACGTCCGCGCCGTCCTCCAGCGTCAGCGTCCCGATGGCGAGTGGCGGCGGGACCTCCTGCACGAAATCGCCGAAGGCTTCGACGTCGAGCTCGTAGACCTCGACCTCGATCTGACCGCCGCCCTCGCCCACATGGATGAGGGCGGGCTTCTGGGGTGTGCTGCCGGCGATCGCGTAGAGCCGGTAGACGGGCGCGGTCTTGCACCGGCGGACCAGACGGGCGCCGCGTGAGGTGAGCTGCCAGTGCAGCGGCATGGCGGCCAGATGGGCGCCGACGACGGCCAGCTTCACGCCGGTCTTCACGCCGCTGATGTCGACAGGCGGAACATCTTGCACGGGAGCGGCCTCCTCGAAGCGGCGGGCGAGATCCAAGAGCCTGTGATCGGACCACGCCGGGCCAATGAAGCTTACACCAAACGCGGTCGCATTGTCGCGGAAGCCCGCCGGGACGGCGACCGCAGCCATATCCAGCAGGTTTACGAAGTTGGTGTAGAGGCCCAGGCTGGCGTTGAGGGCGATGGGTTCCGCCATGACCTCGCGCACGCGGTAGGTAGTGGCGACGGTGGGCAGCATGAGCACGTCGGCCTCGGCCCAAATGGCTTCCGCGGCGCGCTGAAGCGCCATCCGCCGATACTCCGCCTTGAACGCCTCCACCGCCGTGATGGCCCAGCCGCCTTGCAGGATCGCGCGGACGGTTGGGTCGAGGGCGCCCGGCTGGGTCCGA
>CALAEG010000260.1 GCA_937890965.1 uncultured Caulobacteraceae bacterium
CCACCCATGATCGCCGTCGAACGTGAGTGTTCATGGGTCGCCCGGACAAGCCGGGCGATGACGGTTTCTTAGTTGCGCGCTCAGGCTAGCTAGGCGGCCGCCACCAGGGTCTTGAGTTCCGAGTCGAGGCTTGAGGCGTTGTCGGCGAGGAAGCGCAGCAGGGCCTGTTCGTTGGGGTCGGTCTGGCCGTCCTTGCCGATGCGGGCGGTGAGCCAGTGGGCCTCGTCCGGGGTGACCTGGGCGGCGCGGGCCTCGGCCGCCTCGTCGGCGGCGACGCCGGCGCGCCAAGCTTGGCCGACGCTCGGGGTTTTGAGCGCCTGCAGCGGATGCAGCAGGGCCTTCAGGTTCGGCAGGTGGAAGGCCGTGTCCGCCAGCCAGGCCTCGCGGCCGAGTTCGGTCTGGGAGTCCGGCGCCTGCCAGGTCGCCTGGTAGAGCACCGCATTGGCCACCGCGCGGACGAAGAAGTCGCTCCAGGCCGGGTCGTTGGCGGCCCCGCGCAGGGCGTCGTTCAGGTCGAACAGCGCCTCGGCCTCATGCCGTGAGACCCCGACATTGCTGTCGCCGCCGGCGGCGAACAGCACCCGGCGCAGGCGCTCGACGTCCGCGGCGGTGACGCCCTTGGCGCCAGTGCGGCCGAGGATCTGTGATTTCAGCGTCTCGAGCACGAAGGCCGCGTAGCGCGGCGGCGCCGCATCGGCCTGTTCCAGCACATAGATCAGGGCCTCGACCTCGTCGTCCTTGGCGCAACGGTCGCGCGACATCGCCGCGATCAGCCAGTCGGCCTTGGCCTCGTCGACATAGCCGGCCGGTTCTTCCTGGCGCACCACATAGTCGGTCAGGGCCTCGATGAAGAGCATGCGCCACTCGGGCGCGCTGTCGCCGGCGTCGGCGTTCAGCTTGACCAGCGCCTCGGCCTCGTCGGCGGTCACGGTCTGGCTCGCGCCATAGAAGATGCGGCGAAGGGTGAGCGCGTCGTCGGCGCTCAGCATCGGCTTGCCGTCCAGTTGGGCCAGGGCATCGGCCAGGGTGGTCATGGGTCGCCTCCTGATAAGGATGGGCGATTATCCGGCGCCAAGGCTTACGGACCGCTAAGCCGAACGAGAAAAACGTCTCAGGACGCCGCGCCGCCGCCGAGCACCTTGTAGAGGGTGACCAGGTTGATCTGGGCGGCCAGGCGGGTGGAGACCAGGGCCTGCTGGGCGATATAGAGACTGCGCTGGGCGATCAGTTCGTTCAGATAGGTGTCGCTGCCCCGCTCGTAGCGCGCCGTGGCCAGACGCAGGGCGTCGGCCGAGGCGTCGACCAGGGCCTGCTCGCCGGCCAGCTGCTGGTCGATGGTTCCGCGCTGGGCCAGCGCGTCGGCGACCTCGCGGAAGGCGGTCTGGATGGATTTCTCATAGGTCGCCACGGCGGCGTCGCGCTGGGCCTTGGCCAGGTGCAGGTTCGCCTGGTTCTTGCCGAAGTCGAAGATCGGCTGGGCGATGGTGGGCGCGAAGGTCCAGGCCCCGGTTCCGGCGCGGAACAGGGTCGATAGCGCCGTCGAGGCCACGCCCCCCTCGGCCGTCAGGGTCAGGCTGGGGAAGAAGGCCGCGCGCGCCGCGCCGATATTGGCATTGGCGGCCTTGAGCTGGTCCTCGGCCTGGACGACGTCGGGGCGGGTCAGCAGCACCTCGGAGCGGATGGCGGCCGGCAAGGCGTCGGCCTGGAGGACGGGGTCGCCAACGTCGCCGGGCAAGACGGACTCGTCCACGGCTGCGCCGACCACCAGATCGAGCGCGTTCTTGTCCTGGGCGACCTGGGTGGTCAGCCGGGCCACATCGACCCTGGCCTGTTCGACCACCGTGCGGGCCTGGGCGACGTCGAGTTCGGTTCCGACGCCGCCATCCAGGCGCTTCTGGGTCAGGTCGAGGCTGGCCTGGCCGCTGGCCTCGGTGTCGCGGGCGATCTTCAACTGCGCCCGGTCCGACCCATAGGTCAGATAGTCGCCGGCGACCTCGGCGATCAGGCTGATCTGGGCGGTGCGGCGGGCCTCTTCGCTGGCGAAATATTGCTCCTGCTGGGCGCGCGTCAGGCTGCGGATGCGGCCGAACAGGTCGAGTTCGAAGGCGCTGAAGCCCACCTGGGCGCTGTAGATGCGGCTGTCGATGGAGCCCTTCAGGCCGGGGATCCCGGCGACACCGGCCGGGGTGCGGGTGTAGTTTTCGGCGCCCTGGGCGTTGACCTGCGGCAGCAGCGCCGAGCGCTGCACCTGGTACTGGGCGCGCGCCTCCTGGATGTTGGCGACGGCGACGCGCAGGTCGCGGTTGTTGGCCAGCGCCTGGTCGATCACCGCCTTCAGCTTTGGATCGGTGAAGAGGTCGCGCCAGCCGAGCAGCGGCGCGGGCTCGGCCGCCGCGACCGCCGGATAGGCCGGCCCGCTGGGCGAGGTCTCGGGCACCGGCGACGCAGGCCGGTGATAGGTCGGATCCAGCGTGCAGCCGGCCAGGACGAGGACCAGGACGCCAGCGAGCGGCTTCAGGCGTGCGGGCCTCATGGCGTCGGCTCCGCTTGCGGGGTCGGCGCGGGCGGCGGCGGGCGCAGGGTCTTCAGGCCGCCGCGCACCAGGACGAAGAAGATCGGCACGAAGAAGATGGCCAATATGGTCGCCGCCAGCATACCGCCGATGACGCCGGTGCCGATGTCGTTCTGGCTGCCGGCCCCTGCGCCGGTGGCGATGGCCAGCGGAAACACCCCGGCGATGAAGGCCAGCGAGGTCATCAGGATGGGTCGCAGGCGTGTGCGGGCCGCCTGCATGGCCGCGTCGAAGGGCGCCACCCCGCGCTTCTCGGCGGTGACCGCGAACTCGACGATCAGGATGGCGTTCTTGGCCGAGATGCCGATGGTGGTGAGCAGGCCGACCTGGAAATAGATGTCGTTGTAGAGGCCGCGCAGGGTGGCGGCGAGCACCGCCCCGGTGACGCCAAGCGGGATCACCAGCATCACCGCAACCGGAATGGTCCAGCTCTCGTAGAGCGCCGCCAGGCAGAGGAAGACCACCAGCAGCGAGAGCGCATAGAGGGCCGGCGCCTGGGCGCCCGACAACCGCTCCTGATAGGAGAGGCCGGTCCATTCATAGCCGATGCCCTTGGGCAGCTGTCTGGCCAGGGCCTCCATCTCGTCCATGGCCGCGCCGGACGAGAAGCCGGGCGACGACTGGCCCTGAATCTCCATCGAGGGCTGGCCGTTATAGTGCTCCAGGCGCGCCGGCCCGAAGGCCCAGCGGGTGTCGGCGAAGGCCGAGAAGGGCGCCATCGTCCCCGAACTGGTGCGCACATACCATTTGCCCAGGTCGTCCGGCGTCATGCGGTAGGGGGCGTCGCCCTGCATGAAGACCCGCTTGACCCGGCCGCGATCGACGAACTGATCGATGTAGGATGAGCCCCAGGCGGTGGAGAGGGTGTCGTTGATGTCGCCCAGCGACGCGCCAAGCGCGCCGGCGCGGGCCACGTCCACATCGACGTGCAGTTGCGGGGTGTCGTCCTGGCCGTTCGGGCGCACGCCGGACAGCCGCGGGTCCTTGGACGCCAGGCCCAGCAGCTGGTTGCGCGCGGCGACCAGGCCGGCATGGCCGACCGAGCCCTGATCCTCCAGCTCGAAGTCGAAGCCGGTGGCGTTGCCCAGCTCCTGCACCGAGGGCGGAATGAAGGCGAAGACCTGGGCGTCGCGGATCTTCGAAAAGGTCCGCATGGCGCGCTGGGCGATGGCCGGGGCGCGGTTCTGGACGCCCTTGCGATCCTTCCAGTCGCGCAGGCGCACGAAGGCCATGCCGAGGTTCTGGCCCGAACCGCCGAAGTTGAAGCCGGAGATGACGAAGGCGCCGGCGATATTGGCCTTCTCGTCGACGAACAGGTGATGCTCGACCTGTTTCACTACCTCCGCCGTGCGCGACTGCACCGCCCCGGTGGGCAGGGTGAACTGAACCAGCATCGAGCCCTGGTCCTCGTCCGGCAGGAAGCCCGACGGCAGGCGGATGAAGAGCACGGCCAGGCCGATCAGCATCACGCCGTAGAGCAGCATGGCCGGCAGCGAGCGTTTCAGCAAGCGTCCCAGGGTCTCGTCATAGCGGCTGACCAGGCGGGCGAAATTACGGTTGAACCAGCCGAAGAAGCCCCGCTCGGCCCGCACATGCTCCGGATCGACAGGCCTGAGCAGGGTGGCGCACAGCGCCGGCGTCAGGGTCAGGGCGACGCTGACCGACAGCACAACGGCCGAGACGATGGTGACCGAGAACTGGCGATAGATGACGCCGGTCGAGCCGGGGAAGAAGGCCATGGGCAGCAGCACCGCCGAGAGCACGATGCCGATGCCGACCAGGGCGCCGGTGATCTGCTCCATGGACTTGAGGGTGGCCGCTTTCGGGGAAAGCCCCTCCTCGGCCATGATCCGCTCGACATTCTCGACCACAACGATGGCGTCGTCGACCAGCAGGCCGACCACCAGCACCAGCGCGAACAGGGTGAGCGTGTTGATCGAATAGCCGGCGATGGCCAGGACGCCGAAGGAGCCCAGCAGCACCACCGGCACGGTGATCGCCGGGATCAGGGTGGCGCGCCAGTCCTGCAGGAAGATGAAGATGACCGCGACCACCAGCAGGATGGCGACGATCAGGGTCTGGATCACGTCGTGGATCGACAGCTTGACGAAGGTGGTGGTGTCGACCGGAAAGGCCGCCTTCATGCCCTCGGGAAAGGTGGATTCAAGCTGTCCGACCCTGGCCTTGACGGCGGCCACGGTGCTGAGCGCATTGGCGCCGGGCGCCAGCCGCACCGCGATGCCCGAGGCCGGGTAGGTGTTGTAATGGGCGACGACGCTATAGTCCTCGGCGCCGAGCTCGACCCGCGCCACGTCGCTCAGGCGAACCACCGCCCCGTCCGGGCTGGTGCGCAGCACGATGGCCTTGAACTGATCGGCGGTGTGCAGGCGCGACTGCATGGTCACCGTGGCGTTGAGCTGCTGGCCGGGCACGGCGGGATTGGCGCCGATCTGGCCGGCGGAGACCTGGATGTTCTGCGCCGTCACCGCATTGCGCACGTCGCCGACGGTGAGCTTGTAATTGTTCAGCTTATAGGGATCGAGCCAGATGCGCATGGCGTACTGGCCGCCGAACACCTGCAGATCGCCGACGCCGGTCACCCGGCTGATCGGGTCCTGCAGCTTGCTGTTCACGAAGTCGCCGATGTCGGACAGGGAGTTGCGCCCGGTGTCGTCATAGACCGCGATGACCAGGAGGAAGCTGGCCGTCTGCTTGGCGACGGTGATGCCCTGCTGCTGCACCTCGGTGGGCAGGAGCGGGGTCGCCTGCTGCACCTTGTTCTGCACCTGCACCTGGGCGATGTCGGGATTGGTCCCGGCGGCGAAGGTGGCGGTGATCTGCACCGTGCCGTCCGACTGGCTCTGGGACGAGAAATACAGCAGGTGGTCCAGCCCCTTGAGCTGCTGCTCGATCACCTGGGTGACCGAACTCTCCAGGGTCTCGGCGTCGGCACCGGGATAGGTGGCGATAATCGAGACCGAGGGCGGCGCGATCGACGGGTACTGGGCGATCGGCAGGGTCAGGATCGACAGGGCGCCGGCCAGCATGACGACGATGGCGATGACCCAGGCGAAGATCGGCCGCTCGATGAAGAAACGGGAGAGCACAGCCTAGCCTTGGCCGGGCGGGACGGGCGGAGGCGCCGACCCGGCGGGCACAGCGTGCACCCGGTCGCCCGGCTTGACCCTTTGCAGTCCCTCGACGATGACCCGATCGCCGGGGTTCAGGCCGTCCAGCACCAGCCACTTGTCGCCAACCGCGGCCCCGGTGGTCAGCACCCGCGTCTGGGCGCGGCCGGAGGCGTCGACCACCATGGCCACGGGGCGGCCGGCGGCGTCACGGGTCACCCCCTGCTGCGGCGCCAGGATGGCGGAGGGCTTGGCGCCCTGCGGCACCTCGGCGCGGACATACATGCCCGGCAGCAGCACCCCCCTGGGGTTGGGAAAGATGGCCCGCAGCGTCACCGTGCCGGTGGTCTGGTCGACCGTGACGTCGGTGAACTGCAGCTTGCCCTTCAAGGGATAGTCGCTGCCGTCCTCCAGCTTGAGCGAGACCTCCGTCGAGTCCGGTCCGCCGGTGGTCAGGGCGCCGGCGGCGAGACTGGCGCGCAGCTTCAAGAGGTCCGAGGTCGACTGGCTGATATCGACATAGATCGGGTCCAGCGTCTGGACCGTGGTCAGGGCGTCGGCCTGGCCGGGGGTGACCAGCGCGCCCTTGGTGAAGGTCGAGCGCCCGGTCCGCCCGGATATGGGCGCGGTGATCCTCGTATAGTCCAGGTTGATCCTGGCGCTCTGCAAGGACGCCTGGTTCTGCTGCACGGCGGCGGCGGCCTGCAGCCAGGCGGCGTTGGCGTCGTCGGCGTCCTGGCGGATGACCCCGTTGATCTTGACCAGGTCGGCATAGCGCTCGGCCTTGGCCCTGGCGGTGACGACATTGGCGCGGGCCGAGGCGAGCTGAGCCGCGGCCTGGTCGTAGGCCGCCTTATAGGTGGCCGGGTCGATCTGGTAGAGCACCTGGCCGGCCCTGACGTCGGCGCCCTCGACGAACAGCCGCGCCTGGATGATGCCGCCGACCTGGGGCCGGACGTCGGAAATGGCATAGGGGTTGGTGCGGCCGGGCAGCTCGGTCTGCAGGGTGACGGCCTGGGGGCGCACAACCACCACCCCGACCTCGGGGATGCCCTGGTGTTGGGCGGGCCGGCCGCCGCAGGCCTGCAGCAGCAGGACGCCGGTGGCGAACGCGACCAGTCTCAACGCCGCAATGGTCCGCATCGCCAGGTCCAGACACAAGAAGGAATGAACCGTCATCCCCCAATGGGGCAAGTAGGGCCTTATCGGTGTGGCATCAAGGCGTCGGGCTTACAGCGTAAGCCGTTCAGGCGCAAAGAGGCCGATCGGCTTGTCGGTGGCGCCGGTGATGGCGAGGTCGGCGAGGTCGGCGAGGATCTCACCGATGAGGCTGGCGAACTTGAAGCCGTGGCCGGAACAGGGCGAGGCCAGCACGATCTGTCGGGCGTCCGGGTGCAGGCCGATGATGAAATGCTCATCGGGGCTGCGGGTATAGAGGCAGGTTTCCGTCCGGCGCGGCCGCCCGGCCGCCGCGGGGA
>CALAEG010000261.1 GCA_937890965.1 uncultured Caulobacteraceae bacterium
TCAGCAGCGGGACGAGCACCCTTAAGCCCCGATCCGGCGCAGTAACGCCGGGGTCGGTGTTGTCAGACCAAATCTATCGGGGCTCGCTTCGCCCCCGCTGCGTTCCCGATTTCGGGCAGCAGCCATCGCTTTCTCGAGCAAACACAAGGCGAGACGCGGCAACCGGGCACCATCCCTATCCAACTTCCAGCCTAACAAGACGTGAATTTCGACACGAGGCACCGTTGGTCTGACAATACCGTCGACCCAGTTAGGCGATTTACAGCCAAGGTCCGCGGAGCGCGGGCCTTGGCAACAGCAAGGCCGTCTCGGTCAGGTCGAATGGTCGATTTTGCATGTTTTTGATTGAAAAAGACCTTTCCCGGCGCTACCCACCGGCAAAGGCCTCACGCCGCCGATCGGCGCGTCCATGAGCAGGCCGTCTCTCGCGGGCCGCGACTGAGATGGGACAGCCGACCCACGGGAGAATTCGATCATGGAAGCCTTTTCGGGCCTGGGCGTTCACCTGGGCAACCTCTCATGGCTGTCGCCGGCCAGGTCGCGCTCCATCAGCGCCGAGAACTTCACCGGCGAGGCGGGTCGCGGCGGAATGGCCGTCGAAGGTACGGGCGCGGCGGCTGCCCGCGGCCTCGGTCAGGGCTGGAAGATTTCCCCCTCCGTCGCCATCGAACCGGGCGAGACCTTCATCCTGGCTGACATCAAGGGACCGGGCGCGATCCAGCAGATGTGGATGGCGCAGATGTTCGGCAAATGGCGCCACGCGATCATCCGCATCTATTGGGACGACCAGGAGCAGCCGTCGGTGGAGTGCCCGATCGGCGACTTCTTCGCCAATGGCTGGGAGACCTACGCCCGCGTCAGCTCCCTGGCCGTCTGCGTCAATCCCGGGCGCGCGTTCAACTGCTACTGGGAAATGCCGTTCCGCAGGCGGGCCCGCGTCACGATCGAGAACATCGGCGAGGCGCGCTTCCTGCTCTACTACCAGATCAACTATGTCCTGACCGACGTTCCCGCCGCCGCCGCCTACTTCCACGCCCAGTTTCGGCGGACCAATCCCGTCCCCTACAAATCGGACCACACCATCCTCGACGGCGTGAAGGGCGCCGGGCAGTACGTCGGCACCTATATGGCCCGCGGCGCGAACAACGCCGGCTGGTGGGGCGAGGGTGAGATCAAGTTCTTCATCGACGGCGACGCGGACTTCCCGACCATCTGCGGCACCGGCACGGAGGACTATTTCGGAGGGGCCTACAACTTCGACGTCGGCCTGGCGGAATCGACGGTGCGGGACCTCATGCTCCACCCGCCGATTCCCCGGGCCTATGTGGAATTCAACAGCCCCTATGCCGGACTGCCCCAGGTGATCCGACCCGACGGTCTTTATCGATCGCAACAGCGCTTCGGCCTCTATCGCTGGCACATCCCCGATCCCGTCCGCTTTTCCAGCGACCTTCGCGTGACCATTCAGGCGCTCGGCTGGCGCACGCCCCACGGAAGCCGCTATCTGCCGCTGCAGGACGACATCGCCACCGTGGCTTTCTGGTACCAGACCCTGCCCGCGGCCCCGTTCCCGCCCCTGCCCGATAGGGACTATCTGGAGGTCATCTGAGCGTGCTGCGCTGGAAGTTGGCGCGTACGCCAACCGTCGTTTGACGGACGCGCCGCCAAGGTCCGCTTGCGGGCGGTCTCCCAATGGGGAGTTTCGACCCAAAGCGGCTGTTCGCTTTGAACGGCCTTAGAAGCGATAGCGGTTCATGTCGTCAACGAGCGCCAGTGCTCTCCTGGGCGCGCGACGATGGAAGGCGTCGCCAAGTAGTCGGCTCCGTGTTTGCAGCGGAGGCACGAAATGGCTGGCCATGACGCCGCCTCCCTCTGGGCTTGTTTGCTCGGCTCGAGACTAGATCGGCGAGCCGGTCGGGGGAAACCATCGAAATGCGAATGGCGGCGGCGGGCGGCCGGGATAGTGTGGCCTCGCCCAATTGGGCGGAGGAAAACCCATGAGCGAGACCGACGATCGTCAGGCCAAGGGCCGAGCGCTGACCGCCAAGCTGTTCGCCGGCGCCCCCCGCGCGGCTTCGGCCATGCCAGCCAAGTTGCAGGAGTACACCACGGGCCACCTGT